>NZ_JANEWH010000092.1:0-19785 GCF_028069715.1 Kluyvera sp. Awk 3
TTATAAAACAGTTGCGATGAGGTGATAAATGTCAGCAGCAGATTTGGACAAGCAGCCAGATTCTGTCTCTTCGGTACTAAAGGTATTTGGTATCCTGCAGGCGCTTGGCGAAGAACGCGAAATTGGCATTACTGAACTTTCGCAGCGCGTCATGATGTCGAAAAGCACCGTTTATCGCTTTTTGCAAACCATGAAGTCTTTGGGTTATGTTGCCCAGGAAGGGGAATCTGAAAAGTATTCGCTGACCCTGAAGCTTTTTGAACTGGGTGCGCGGGCGTTGCAAAACGTTGACCTGATCCGCAGCGCGGACATCCAGATGCGTGAGCTCTCTCGTCTGACGAAAGAGACCATTCACCTGGGTGCACTGGATGAAGACAGCATTGTTTACATCCATAAAATTGACTCCATGTATAACCTGCGTATGTATTCCCGCGTAGGGCGTCGTAACCCGCTGTACAGTACGGCTATTGGTAAGGTTCTGCTGGCCTGGCGTGATACCGCCGAAGTTCGCCAGATCCTTGAAGGCGTTGAGTATAAGTGCAGTACCGAGCGCACGATTGCCAACACCGATGAGCTGATCACCGTTCTGGAACAGGTGCGCAAGCAGGGCTACGGCGAAGATAACGAAGAGCAGGAAGAAGGGCTGCGCTGTATCGGCGTCCCGGTGTTTGACCGTTTCGGCGTGGTGATCGCCGGTTTGAGTATCTCTTTCCCCACGCTGCGTTTCTCTGAAGAGCGCTTGCATGAGTATGTGGAGATGCTGCATACCGCAGCGCGTAAAATTTCGGAACAGATGGGCTATAACGACTACCCGTTCTGATCGCGAAATAAAAAAGCCCGGTATAGTACCGGGCTTTTTTTTGTCTGCCGTTAACCTTCGTCGACGACGCTGGCCGTTTTACGCAGCAGCGGGCAACTGGGTCGCCCGACCACGCCGTTATCGCCGTGGAGGTAAAATGCGGTGCTAAATCCCTGGGCCGTCAGATACTTACATTGTAGCCCAAGGCCTCCAGCGGTCTTCTGGCTACCCGCCAGTACACCATAGCCGCTCAGCAGCACACCTATCGCAATGATGACCAGGCAAACGATGATCCTGATTAACAGGCGCATAATAAATCCTCTTCTATTATTTCTCTCATGAATACTACCGTAACGTGATTACGGATTGACACAAGTCTATGATTCCTAAAAGCACAAGATGCCGTTACAGTTAGCCGCGGTTTAAGGTTAGCATGCTAACCTGGTTGTATCTGAATAAGAATTCATGCGGAGAGTGGAGTGAAAAAGTTTCGGTGGGTATTACTGATAATCGTGATTGCTGCCTGCCTGCTGCTCTGGACACAAATGATCAACGTGATGTGCGATCAGGATGTTCAGTTTTTCAGCGGGGTTTGCAGTATTAACCGGTTTATACCCTGGTAAAACATTTTTGCCGGCAGCATTTCCTTCCGTGATGTGAGTGGTAGAATAGATCGTTCCTTTTGAGGTGGTAAAATGAGTGATCTTGTAAGTTCTGGGGCATTAAATCTGGCATCTCTGGCGTTATCCTTCCTGCTGCTGTTAGTCGGTCTGGTTCTGTGGTTCTTTGTGAACCGCGCCAGTTCTCGCGCTAACGAGCAAATCGAACTCCTTGAATCGCTGCTCGATCAGCAAAAGCGTCAAAATGCGCTGCTGCGTCGTTTATGTGAAGCCAATGAGCCAGAGAAAAAGGAAGAAGAGGCGCCGCAGGCAGAAAACGGAAAAGAAGACGACAAAGACGATTTCATTCGCCTGGTTGCCGAACGATAATAACTTTATGTGATGACTCCGTGCAGCCTGCGTCAGGCTGCCGGACTAAATGCTGATGCACTGCCCTGGTGCATATCCGTGTCTTCCCTGCCAGTCTCTTATCTTTGCGTGCGTTGGTTGCGGTGTTGCGCAAACATCAGTCAGTGTTAGCGTCGATCTTCCATCCCGGTAGATTACATAACAGTATGTTATTGTTATTCATGACTCATTGACGGGTATTATTTCTAGTCGAAATATTATCGCTCGTAATAATGTTGTAGCGGTGCTTAATATTCATGCGAATCCGCTTTGCATAATCCACACCATAATAGCGAAACGTTTTTATTGCGTTGTTATGAGGCAATGTCACAAAACGATCATTATTTTGGTGCAAAATAACGCGAGCTATTTACCGAATCTCTTCGAAGGGCATCATGTGGTACGAATGGACTTATAACCGGCCATCAAAATGACAGCTGAAAAAGTTATAGTGAAATTAATCTAAAGATATAAATTTTTTGCTCATAGTAACGACATTCTGGACGCGGAAAAAAAGTTGGTCTATGTTAAAAATGTCTTACGTTACCGTAAGCTAGGTCACGTTTGCGGCATGCTGCTAGCCGCCCGTCAGCGTTTGCTCTTAGGCGTAAAAGCGCCCATGAGCAAATGATTTGTTGGGATTTGTGCGGCCGATCGAGTCACGTTTAAAAATGGCTTGCCATTATTTACGTTGTATGTGATAACACGTTTTGGGTTAAACGAGGTACAGTTCTGTTTATGTATGGCATTATCAGTAAAGAAGTTCTGAGTAAACACGTTGACGTTGAATACCGCTTCTCTGCCGAACCTTATATTAGTGCCTCATGCAGTCATGTCTCAGTTTTATCTATGAAAACGCCTGCGGGCGCAGAAAACACTCTAAGGAATTTTGCAAATGGCAAAGATTAAAGGTCAAGTTAAGTGGTTCAACGAGTCTAAAGGTTTTGGCTTCATTACTCCGGCTGACGGCAGCAAAGATGTATTCGTACATTTCTCTGCAATCCAGGGTAACGGCTTCAAAACTCTGGCTGAAGGTCAGAACGTTGAGTTCGAAATTCAGGACGGCCAGAAAGGCCCAGCGGCTGTTAACGTAACCGCTATCTGATTCGACACCCACTGATCTTGCGGCGCGCAAGCGCAACATTATCAGACATAAAGCCTCGCGTTTGCGGGGCTTTATCATTTCAGCACCATCTGCTTTAAACCCTCACGTCGCCTTCCGTCCGTGCCAGAATAGCGGTACACTTTCGCCCTTTGTTATCCAGCCGGAGTTGTTATGTCCTACAGTTGTCCGCTCTGCCACGCGCCGCTTACGCGCAGCGGCAATAGTTACCTTTGCCCACAGCGTCATCAGTTTGATCGGGCGAAAGAGGGCTACGTTAACCTCCTGCCGGTGCAGCACAAACGTTCTCGCGATCCGGGCGATAGCGCCGAGATGATGCAGGCGCGCCGCGCCTTTCTCGATGCTGGACACTATCAGCCGCTGCGCGATGCCGTGAGCGAAAAGCTGCGAGCCATTAACCCGCAACAGTTGCTGGATATTGGCTGTGGGGAAGGTTATTACACCCACGCGTTTGCCGCGCTGGCGCAGGAAACGTGGGGGCTGGACGTGTCAAAAACGGCGGTCCGATTTGGCGCTAAGCGCTATCCGCAGGTGAATTTTTGCGTCGCATCCAGCCAGCGTCTGCCTTTTGCTGACAGCAGTATGGATGTGGTGATTCGTATTTATGCTCCCTGCAATCCCTCCGAGCTGAAACGAGTGGTGAAACCTGGCGGGTGGGTCATCACAGTGACGCCGGGGCCACGTCATCTCGTGGAGCTAAAAGGGCTTATCTACAACGAAGTGCAGTTGCATGCGCCACACTCAGAAGTGATTGGGGGATTTACGCTCGAGAGCCACGACGCGCTGGCGTACCCGATGCAGTTGACCGGCAATGAAGCGGTAACGCTATTGCAGATGACGCCGTTTGCGTGGCGAGCGAAGCCGGAAGTGTGGGAAACGTTGCAGCAGCAGACGCAGTTTGGTTGCCAGACGGATTTTGCCATTCACGCCTGGCGTCGCGAGGAAGACTAGCCCATATAGTGCGCGTAGAGGATCTGCGCGCCGATGGCGATAAGCACCACCCCGCCCAGAATTTCGGCCCGTTTGCCAAGCAGCGGGCCAATAAAGCGGCCAACCATCATACCCAGCGTCGACATCATAAATGTGGCGCAGCCGATGGCAAACGCGGTGGTCAGAATATTGACCTTCAGGAATGCCAGCCCAACGCCGACAGCCATCGCATCAAGGCTGGTGGCAATTGCCGTCGTGACCAGCAGCCAGAAGCCGTGACGACGTGGCGCTTCTTTTTCTTCTTCGTCGTCGTCATTACCGCGAATACCCTCGATAATCATACGCCCGCCGAGGAACACCAGCAGAACAAACGCCACCCAGTGACTCCATTCCATCACAAACTGGCTGGCTAGCATGCCCAGACCCCAGCCAATCAGCGGGGTGAGCATTTCGATAACGCCAAAGATCAGACCGGTACGCAGCGCTTCAGAGAATTTGGGTTTATGCAGGGTGGCGCCTTTACCAATCGATGCAGCGAATGCATCCATCGACATACCTAAGGCAAGGAGGATAGTGGCGGTTAAATTCATGAGCGTGTCCAGACCGGGAAGTTTCCATACGACACATTCCTGCCCCCAGTAATCAGCAGTAATGCGTCTATGGTCTCGCTTGACTACTGATGTAATCCGTACGCACCACGTTTTGCAACGAGTATGTTGACACGTACATTTCCAGCTAGTGGAAATCAGCTACTCCCCAACGACGGGCGCAACCTTAACATATTTTTAGAATATAAAACAACTCTTGCTATTGTATATTTCGCCTTTTGATGATAACGATTTTCATTTAGATTTATTGCGTAATCAAGAGGTTAATAAATAGGGCAGGGTTTGTGGGAATAAACATAGCCAACGCTATAACTCTGCTGTGTGAAAATAATGCAGTTATAGCGATGGCTATATTTTAACTCATTGATTATTGATGAGAAGGTTGTAGATCTTTTCGAGGTCATCAATATTTTTGACCCGAACAAGAAGACGGCGCTGTTCTAATTGCATCACCAGCACACCATCCTCGGATAAATTCATTTTTTGGATTCGGCTGTATTTAATCCACGCATTGGCGAAGAAAAAGCCTTCCGTTTTGAAAATAATCTTCGGGCTACGGATCCAGAAGAGATAAAAGCCCATCAATGCCAGCGTGCATAATAACCACGTGGTGATTATTTCCCCGTGATGAGTGACGTTGTTATAAACCAGAATGACAATCAGCACGACGAAGATAACGCTGTCCACGCGTCCAGGGCGCAGCAGGGGAACCGAGAGCAGGGTAACGCCATGACGGCGGGGCATAATGAACTGGTCGTAAATGGCGAATGCCAGAAGCGCGAGGATGAAAAGAACCAGTATCAGATCCGTTATTGTCATTAAGCCTCCAGATAAAAAAAACCGGGGGCAGAGGCCCCCGGCGTACAGCAGATATTACAGACCCAGCAGGCCGATTGCGTAGCCCACGATACCGATGACGAAGAAGCCAACGATAATCCACAGGGCGTTCACTTTCTTACGCAGCAGCCACATACAGGCGAAGGTCAACAGCAGCGGTACCAGGCCCGGCATCAGCTGGTCGAGGATAGT
This sequence comes from Kluyvera sp. Awk 3, assembly GCF_028069715.1. Lineage (NCBI taxonomy): Bacteria > Pseudomonadati > Pseudomonadota > Gammaproteobacteria > Enterobacterales > Enterobacteriaceae > Kluyvera > Kluyvera sp. Awk 3. The sequence continues at coordinate 5,497 of NZ_JANEWH010000092.1, forward strand.
CTGCACGGTGGTGACGCGAGTCTGGCCATCCTGACCGGTGATGGTTGATACCACCAGCGGGATGTTCACGTGCGTCCACTTGTTCACCAACGCCCCCATGACAAACAGGCCGAGGATGGATGCCCCCTCAGTCAGTTTCTGCAGGAAGCCGCCGCCCATATCTTTAACGATATCGATACCTTTACGGTAGCCGTAAGCGACGCCGTAGTAACGGGTCAGCAGACGGACTGCGTTAAACAGGATAAAGAACAGCAAAGGACCCAGCAGGCTGCCGCTCATCGCGATACCTGCACCCAGCGCAGCGAATACCGGGCGAACGGTACCCCAGAAGATCGGGTCACCCACGCCTGCCAGCGGACCCATCAGACCAACTTTGATACCGTTGATGGCACCATCGTCAATCTCTGCGCCGTTTGCACGCTGTTCTTCCATCGCCAGCGTAACGCCCAGTACTGGAGCGGCTACGTACGGATGGGTGTTGAAGAATTCCAGGTGACGCTTGATAGCCTGTTTACGCGCATCGTTGTTCTCTGGGTACAGGCGTTTGATCGCCGGAACCATGGAGAAGCAGAAGCCCAGCGCCTGCATACGTTCGAAGTTCCATGAACCCTGAAACAGGTTAGAACGAATGAACACGCCACGAATGTCACTCGGAGTGAGTTTTTTCTCGGTGGTAGTTTTAGTCATATCAACCATTTCGCTCACCTGTTAGTCCAGTTCGTTGTCGAGATCGTTATTGCCAGCTGCCTGAGCTGGGGCACCGGCTACGCGGTTGTATTTCGGGCTCAGCTGGATGTAGAGGATTGCCATTACTGCGCCAATCACACCCAGAGCAACCAGGTTGAAGTTAGTAAATGCCGCGGTGACGAAACCGAGGTAGAAGAACGGCATCAGGTAGCCTGCGCGCATCATGTTGATAACCATCGCATAACCGACTACGACGATCATACCACCGGCGATGTTCAGACCGCTGGTTACCACTTCCGGAATCGCGTTCAGCATGCCCTGAACTTCGCTGGTGCCGACAGAAACAGCGACGATAACCGCCGGAATAGCGATACGCATTGCCTGCAGGAACAGGGAAGAGACGTGCAGCCAGGAGAGCGCCGTCAGGTTACCGTTTTCCGCCGCTTTATCCGCCGCGTGCTGGAATGCCACGGTGATAGTACGAACGATGATGGTCAGAACCTGGCCTGCAGCGGCCAGAGGAATCGCCAGCGCGATACCCGCACCAATGCTTTGGTGACCGGCGATAACCAGAACGGTAGAGATAATTGAGGCCAGGGCCGCATCCGGTGCAACTGCCGCACCGATGTTCATCCAACCCAGTGCGATCATTTCAAGGGTACCACCGATGATAATACCGGTTTTCATGTCCCCGAGAACGGCACCGATCAGCGTACAGGCCACCAGCGGACGGTGGAACTGAAATTCATCAAGTACCGACTCCATACCCGCGATACATGCGACGATGAACACCAGCACAATCTGAAGAGTGGTAATCTCCATTGTACTTCTCCTATTGCTTATACAGACTTAAGTGTGAAAGCTAAAAAACGGGCCAGAGCGGTTATTTTTCCGCTTTGGCAATCAGATCCATCATTTTCAGTTTCTGATCGGTGGAGACCTTACGGGCTTCCAGCTCGATACCGCGCGCGTTCAGTTTCTTAAACGCTTCGATATCTTTCTCATCAACGGAAATGGCGTTATTCACCTGAGTTTTACCTTGACGGAAAGCCATCCCGCCGATGTTGACGCTGGTGATTTTCACACCGCCTTCCACAACACGTTCCACTTCTGTCGGGTTAGTGAACAGCAGCATAACGCGTTCGCCCGCATATTTCGGGTTGTTGTAGACGCGGATCATTTTAGCGACATCGACAACGTGTGCCGTTACGCCTGGAGGAGCAACCTGAGTCAGCAGCGTTTTACGCACGGTATCAGCAGCGACTTCATCGCTGACGACAATAATGCGGGTCACGTTCGTCTCTTTGGTCCAACGGGTCGCAACCTGGCCGTGAATCAGACGGTCATCGATACGCGCCAGACCGATCACCATGTAATCGTTCGGGCCCATTGGTTTCGCTGGTGCAGCGGCTTTCGGCGCAACAGGTGCTGCGACCGGAGCGGCTTTTTCAACCGGTTTTGCTTTCAGCGCTTTTACGCCTTCGCTACCGGTTTCAACGGCCAGAGCGACCAGTTCGTCGAAGCTCGGGTTATCATCACGGGCCATGAAGGTTTCGACCAGCATCGGGACGTTGACGCCAGCAATCACTTCATAGTTTTCTTTATCGACAACAATACGGCTTGCCGCATTGAACGGGCTACCGCCCCAGGTGTCGACCAGGAACAACACGCCTTTGCTGGTATCAAGCTTGGCCAACTGCGCGTTGTATTTTTCGATTAACGTTTCTGCATTCTCGCCAGGCACGAAATCGATCCAGCCAACATTCTCCTGCTCACCCAACAGCATCTCTGCTGTTTTCAGCAGTTGTTCTGCTGCCCAACCATGTGTGCCTATAACAATAGCAATCGTCACTTGCTACCTCCTTTTATTATCGTGTGCATCAGTAGGTCTGATACATTTTGAGCCGATGTCGTTACCGAATCGATTCAGACAAGGGTTAGAGAGATAAACCAATAATTACCGAGAATTATTTTAGACAGTGAAAGAATAATTAATGTGATGAAGATCCGTAATTTAGTTAAAGGTCGGCAATTATTTCAGGCTGCAAAAAATTACCTTACATTTTGCAAAGACTCGTAAATCTCTGCCAAAAAGTCATTTATTTTTGCTATGTTGTATATCCGTTTAATCACACAGGAGTATAGGGCATCAGCCCGTAGTATGGATCGTCACCGACGCCTTTTCGCAATCAACCGCTCTTGCGGCACACTTCCTGGCCTTGCGCGCCACGCTTTTCTATCATCCGGTATCGTCTCGCTTAAACATGACATAGCGATGACTCGTCACGTCTCTTGTTGGAGTGGTTTATGGAACTGTTAATGGACCCGTCAATTTGGGCCGGATTGTTGACGCTTGTCGTTCTGGAAATCGTTCTCGGTATTGATAACCTGGTCTTTATCGCGATCCTTGCCGATAAACTACCGCCTAAACAACGAGATAAAGCCCGTCTTATCGGTCTGTCGCTGGCGCTGATCATGCGTCTGGGACTGCTTTCCGTCATTTCGTGGATGGTGACGCTGACCGCGCCGCTGTTCAGCGTATGGGGGCAGACCTTCTCCGGGCGAGACCTGATCATGCTGGTGGGTGGTCTGTTCCTGCTGTTTAAAGCGACCACGGAACTGCACGAGCGTCTGGAAAACCGTCAGCACGATTCGGGCCACGGCAAAGGCTATTCCAGTTTCTGGGTCGTGGTTTTGCAGATTGTGGTGCTTGACGCGGTCTTCTCGCTGGATGCGGTGATTACGGCGGTCGGGATGGTGAACCATCTGCCGGTCATGATGGCCGCCGTGGTGATTGCCATGGGCGTGATGTTACTGGCGTCGAAACCGCTGACGAACTTCGTCAACCAGCATCCGACGGTGGTGGTGCTCTGTCTGAGCTTCCTGCTGATGATTGGCCTGAGCCTGGTCGCGGAAGGTTTTGGTTTCCATATTCCGAAAGGCTACCTGTACGCGGCGATTGGTTTCTCGATCATCATTGAACTGTTTAACCAGATTGCGCGTCGTAACTTTATCCGTCATCAATCGACGCTGCCGCTGCGTGCGCGTACTGCTGACGCCATTCTGCGCCTGATGGGTAACCGCAAGCCGGTGAGCGCGGCCCAGGAAGAAGGACACCAGCCGAACGTGCCGGTGCCGGAAGGGGCGTTTGTCGAAGAAGAACGCTATATGATTAACGGCGTGCTGACTCTGGCCTCGCGCTCGCTGCGCAGCATCATGACGCCGCGCGGTGAAATCAGCTGGGTTGACGCCGATCTGAGCGTGGACGAAATTCGCGAACAGCTGCTGTCATCGCCGCATAGCCTCTTCCCGGTATGCCGCGGTGAGCTGGATGAAATTGTCGGTATTGTTCGTGCTAAAGAGCTGCTGGTGGCGCTGGAAGCGGGTGAAGACGTGCTGGCGATTGCCGCGGCGACGCCGGCGATTATCGTGCCGGATACCCTCGACCCGATTAACCTGCTGGGCGTACTGCGCAGGGCGCGAGGGAGTTTCGTTATCGTAACTAACGAGTTTGGCGTGGTTCAGGGGCTGGTGACGCCGCTGGACGTGCTGGAAGCCATTGCCGGTGAGTTCCCGGACGCGGATGAAACGCCGGAAATTGTGGCCGATGGTGAAGGTTGGTTAGTGAAAGGCACCACGGACCTGCACGCGTTACAGCAGACCCTGGACCTCGATAATTTGGTCGATGAAGATAACGACTACGCGACCGTCGCGGGTCTGGTGATTGCGGTAAACGGTCAGATTCCGGCGGTGGGCGAGACGGTTGAACTGCCGTCGCTGCAAATCACCGTGACCGAAGCGAACAGCTATCGCGTCGATCAGGTGCGCGTCGTGAAGCTGGTTTCCGCACACGACGAAGAAGAGTAATACCCGGTAGCCCGGAGTCAATGTTGACGCCGGGCTAGTTTTTTCGGCTTTCCTGCTCAGCCAGCCACTGCGGAAAATCCGCCAGCGGCATCGGCGGCGAAAACAGATATCCCTGCAATAAGTGGACGCCGTGACGCTGCAAATACTGCGCCTGCTCGCGTGTCTCCACGCCCTCCGCAATCAGTTCGATATTCAGCCGTTGCCCCAGCGCGATAATAATGTCCGTGACCGTTGAGTTCACCGCATCGGTGCCGATGGCGCTGGTGAACGATTTATCAATCTTCAGTACATCGGGATGCAGCATCTCAAGCCAGGACAGGGAACTGTTTCCGGTGCCAAAGTCATCGATCGCCAGCTTGATCTGGTGATTCCCCAGGTCACTGCGCACTTCGTAGTTCACGTCATGCAGGGCATCGCGCTCGGTCAGTTCGACCGTTAGCTGCTGAATGGGGTGACAGCTAAACCAGTGTTGATGTAAGTCCTTCAGCAAGCGGCCGTTCTTGAAGTGCGGCGCGGCAACGTTAATGCCAATCTGGAAGTCACTGTCTTTGGGGAAAAGATGCAGTTTTTGCGCGGTTTCGCTAATCACATATCGAGTGAGCGGAATAATCAGGTTTTGCGTTTCGGCAATGGGAATAAATACGTCCGGCTCTACCCAGCCGACTCTGGGATTGTGCCACCTCAGCAGGATCTCGACGCCGACACAACGCTGCATCCGGGCATCCATCTGCGGCTGGCAGTACAGGCTAAACTCCTTGCCCGCGATCCCCATATTAATTTCCCGCGAGAAGCTGAGCCGCCCGGCGGTGGCCAGCCAGGCAATCCAGGTAAACAGCACGCTCATGATGATAGCCAGCGGCAGCTCGGAGACCAGATTGCGCAACGCCAACTGCTCGGCGCCAGGGCTGTGGGCGGTGACGCTAAAGGGAAAGGCCGTGGAGGCTCGGGTATAGACGTTGTCACCGTCGTTGATCAGCGCATCGGTAATGCCGGCCTCATGCTGAAAATGATGTTCACCCACGTTCAGACTGACGTGGCTAATCAGCGGAGGGGACGGTTCAAGGATAATATTGCTGATGAGATCAATGTTGATAGAGACCAGTACGCCATCCTGGCCGTCGGCAGAGGCCGGATACCATTGAATCAGTATCGGCGTTCCCTTCAGCAGGGAATGGTCGGTGGTTAGCTCAAGCAGCGGCTGGCTGGTCGGCAACTGCGGTTGCAGGGAATGGACGGCAACATCGCGCGCGCCCAGCGCGCTGGAACAGTACAGCTGACCCGATTTTATGAGTGCGATTGAGCGTACCGTTTGCAGGGTAACCGCCAACTTGCGCAACGGAAGGTGGATGGCCATACAGGGTTGGCCAACCAGCGCCAGCATCGCCTGTCGCTGGGTTTCCACCGGCTGTAATATTTTATTCAGGCGTTCGACGGAATGGAACGTCAGCGCATCGATCTGTTGCTGATTTACGCTACGCTGCGAAATAAATCGCGTCCCCAGGGTAAGCGCAAAGGCACCCACCGCGATAATCACACAAACAGCGATTCGCTTACGGAGATACTTCCTGATAATCCATTGTGCTGTTTGCATGTCCGATGCTCAGTGCGAATAGAGTGATATTGAAAATACCAGTGCTGCAAAGGCAAGTGTAGTGGCAAGCGAACATTGTGAGGGAAAAGAAGGGAATAATTCACCCACCCGTATTAGGGGTGGGTGAAAAGTGTGATTAGTCACACTGTACTTTAATCGCCAGGCCGCCGCGGGAGGTTTCGCGGTATTTGGCGTTCATATCTTTACCGGTTTCGTACATCGTCTCGATAACCTTATCGAGCGACACGCGCGGTTCACTGGTACGGCGCATGGCCATGCGTGCGGCGTTGATCGCTTTCACCGAGGCGATAGCGTTACGCTCGATACACGGTACCTGCACCTGGCCGGCAACCGGGTCACAGGTCAGACCCAGATTGTGCTCCATACCAATTTCCGCCGCCACGCAAACCTGCTCCGGGCTGGCGCCCAGCAACTCGGCAAGACCCGCCGCCGCCATCGAGCAGGCGACACCCACTTCACCCTGACAGCCCACTTCCGCACCGGAAATCGAGGCGTTCATTTTATACAGCGCGCCAATCGCCCCGGAAGCCAGGAAGTAGCGGATGTAGATATCCGGGGTGACCGGCTCGATAAAGTGATCGTAATAGGCCAGAACCGCCGGGACGATCCCGCAGGCGCCATTGGTCGGCGCGGTCACCACGCGGCCCCCGGCGGCGTTTTCTTCGTTGACCGCCAGCGCGAACATGTTCACCCAGTCCACGACGTTCATCGGATCGTGGGAGAGTTTGTCGCTGGACACCAGCATACGGCGCAGGGCGGACGCACGACGCGGAACGCGCAGTGGCCCAGGCAGAATGCCTTCGGTATTCATGCCGCGGTCGATACAGGCGCGCATGGTCTGCCAGACGTTGGCAAAGTAATCTTCAATTTCTTGTTTGCTGTGCAGCGCCAGTTCGTTCTGCATCACCATGCCGGACAGCGACAGGCCGGTTTCTTTGCAGTAGCCGAGCATTTCGGTGGCGGAGGCAAACGGATAGGGGACGGTTACCGCGTTGCTGGCTTCTTTGCCGAAGTGTTCTTCATCGACGATAAAGCCGCCGCCGATAGAGTAATAGGTTTTGCTGTATACCAGCGTATCGCCGGCCCAGGCGTGGATCTGCATGGCGTTCTCATGCAACGACAGGTTCTCGCTGCGAAAACGCATGCCGTCGTCCGCCGGGAAATCGACCTCTACGCGGCCATTGGCCAGCAGCAGACGCCCACGGGTTTCTACATCGCGGATAAACGCGGGTATCGCATCGATATCCACGGTATCTGGCTGGTTGCCCGCCAGACCCATAATAATCGCGATATCGGTATGGTGGCCCTTACCGGTGAGGGAAAGGGAACCGTAGACGTCGACGGCTACGCGCGTCACGTCATCAATCAGTCCCTTTTCGACCAGGTCATCGACGAACTGTTTGCCAGCCTTCATCGGCCCTACAGTATGGGAAGATGAGGGGCCAATCCCCACCTTGAACATGTCGAATATACTAATCACTTTAACACTCCTGACAGGGTTGCCGCGCCGTTGCGGCAACGATGTAATTACTGCGCATAGTGTATGAGGGAACCCGGCGTTCAGCTTAACTATTCACATGAATTTAACTAATGAATAGCCGTGATTTTACTAATACTGAAAACCGGTGGATATGATCAGTATAGTCAGGGCTTGAGGCCCACTTGTAGCGCCAGCTCACGAATGATGCCAGCGGTCATGCCCCAGACAAAATAGTGCTGATACCAGGAGAGCCAGACGCGATGCGAATTACCGCGGCGGTGGATGTCGAGAGGATGATAGCGCCCAAGACGCAGCGCTTCGGCCAGCGGCATCTCAAACACCGACGCCACTTCATCTTCGCTGGCGTGATAATGCAGATTCGGCGGAATAACGCCGACGACAGGCGTGACCTGAAAACCGGTGACGCTATCGACCGGCGGCAGTACGCCGATGATATCTACGCATTCTGGTGGGATCGCCACTTCTTCCTGCGCTTCACGCAGGGCGGCGGCAATCAGCGAGGCGTCGCTGCTGTCCACCGCGCCGCCGGGAAAGGCCACCTGTCCTGGGTGTTTGCGCAAACGTGCGGAGCGCTGCGTGAGCAACAGTCCGGGTTCCGGGCGACGGACGATGGGGATCAGAACCGCCGCCTGGCGGGCGTTGAGCGCCGAGCGGGTTGGCTGTGGGCGAAGTAGTTGAAAGCGGGAGAGAAAATCGTCCAGATCCAACGAACGGTCTGCCATGCTCAGGACTCCAGTTGATGTAAGATACGATTAACTTTATCAAATGTTTCCTGATATTCCGCATCTTCATTGCTATCGGCCACCAGCCCCCCGCCCGCCGAGCAGTACAGCGTGCCGTTGGTCGCCGTAACGGTGCGAATGGTGATACTGGTATCCATATTGCCACAGGCGCTGAGGTAGCCGATGCTGCCGCACCAGGCGTTGCGTCGATGCGGTTCCAGTTCGTCGATAATCTCCATGGCGCGTACTTTCGGCGCGCCGGTGATAGAGCCGCCAGGAAAAGCGGCGCGCAGCAGATCGCTGGCGTGCAGCGAGTCGGGTAGTTCCGCGGTAATGGTGCTCACCAGGTGATGCACAGCCGGGAATGGCTCCACCACGAACAGTTCCGGCACCCGCACGCTGCCGGGCGTCGCCACACGGCCAATGTCGTTGCGCATCAGATCGACAATCATCAGGTTTTCTGCACGATCTTTCGGCGAATAGGCCAGTTTCGACGCCTGAGCAGCATCTGCCTGCGGATCGTCCAGGCGAGGCAGCGTGCCTTTGATTGGCCGAGTCTGGATCTGTCGCTGATGAAGCTGAATAAAACGCTCTGGAGACAGGCTCAAAATCGCGGCGTCGGCAAGGCGCAGAAAGGCGCTGAACGGTGCGCGGTTGGCGCGGTTCAGCCGGACAAACGCCGACCATTCATCGCCCTGATAGGTGGCCTGAAAGCGCTGGGCCAGATTCACCTGATAGCAGTCGCCGCTACGCAGATATGCCTGCACCTGACGGAATTTCTCGCCGTACTGCTGGCGGCTCATATTGGACTGCCACGCCGAGGTGAGAGCGAAGGGGGCCGACGGCGGCGCAACCTGCTGCTGCAGCCACGCCAGACGAGCTTCCACATCGTCATAGCTCAGTAAGGTGACGACCTGACGCTGATGGTCGACAATCAGCGCCCAGTCATAGATCCCGACCGCCATGTCCGGCAGGGCGATATCGTGCTGCGCCCGCGTCGGCAGCTTCTCAAAACGTCGCCCCAAATCGTAGCCAAACAGCCCCACGGCGCCGCCGGTAAACGGTAAGTCAGCCAGCGGCTGGCGGGAGAATTCGCTGTCATCGAGCGCGTGTTGTAGCAGAGCCAACGGGTCGTCCGTCGATGACATGGCACCGCTCTGACCACTTACCGTGGTGGTATCACCGCAGGTGAGCAGCGTGGTACGCGGTTCGGCGACCACGATATCGTAGCGGCTGTGCGGGTGCTCGGCGTAGCCGGAGTGCAGCATCATTGCCCACGGTGAGGCGCTGAGCGGGGCGAAATAGTATTCCGCAGCGTCCTGTCGCCAGGGAAGCGTTAGGGTTGAAGGGTGTAACATCGTTATTCAGTCCAGCCAGGTCTGCGCTGCCTATGGCTAATAATCGGGCAGCATGAAATAATAAGCGCACACAATGTAGCAGGAGTAAATGATGTTTGCAGGATTACCTTCACTGAGCCATGAGCAGCAGCAGAAAGCCGTCGAGCGTATTCAGGAACTGATGGCACAGGGAATGGCGAGCGGCCAGGCGATTGCGCTGGTGGCTGACGAGCTGCGCGCGACGCATACCGGCGAACGTATCGTCGCCCGTTTTGAGGATGAAGACGAGTAAACGATGACCGTCCGTTTTACTCCGTTGCTGCTGGCGATAGCGCCGCTGGCAGCGGTCGCGCAGGATGCGTGCCAACTCACCGACCCCAAACTCACGCTGCAAAGCTACACGGTTGATGCTCAACACGAACGTATCATGATGTACTGGCGTAAGCCTGACGGCAAAGCCTATGACTCATTGCGTGGGCTGCTGGGTGAGATTAATCGTGATGGCCGTGTGCGGATGGCGATGAACGGCGGGATCTACGATAAAGCCTATGCGCCACTGGGGCTGTATATCGAAAATGGGCAGAAAAAGGTGGCGGTCAATCGCGCCTCCGGCGGCGGTAATTTTTTTATCAAGCCAGGCGGTGTGTTCTATTTACGCAATCAGCACGCGGGCATTGTCAGCCTTGATAAGCTGAAGTCCACGAAGGGAATGGACTATGCCGTACAATCCGGGCCGATGTTGATCGAAAACGGGGTGATCAACTGGCGGCTGAAGCCCTCCGCCAGTTCGCGCAAGTTGCGCAACGGTGTCGGCCTGACGGCGGAAGGGAAAGTGGTCTTTATGCTCAGCGAGCGGGAGACCAACTTCTATGACTTCGCCTGTTATGCAAAATCGCGCCTTAACGTACGGCAAATGCTCTACCTCGACGGCACCATCTCTAAAATGTACCAGCAGGGCGGTTCGATACCCTGGCAGTACCATCCTTTCGTCAGCATGATAACCGTAGAACAACGGTAAACGCGCCTTCCGTTTCCGGAAGGCAGCGGGTCAGAGAAGAATATCTGGTGGCAACGACGGGTCATCGTAGAGGGTGACGTGGGCGACACGTTCACCGCGCCAGAATGAGAGCTGTGTACCGATAGCCGTATGGTGCACGCTGACCTCGGTAAGTGGCGATTTCGTCGCCAGATCCCACAGACAGACAAATCGCGCCTGCGGCAGATGGTTGCGCATCACCAGATAGCTGAGGTCGCTTACCGCCGGGTTATCCGGCGCCAGCCCCTGCCACAGTTCGCCGTCGCCGGCCAGCCATAGCGCCACGGTATCGCCTTCACGGGCAAAATGGCGCGGCTGACAGCCATGCAACGGCGTCATGGTCGACTCCGTCATATGTCGCAGCGGACCACTGAGCGAGAAGGGCATTGGCGTACCGCTTTGATCGAGCGCCTGTGCGGCCAGATGCAGCGTCCAGTCTAGCTGCTGGCGGTGCGGGTTATCGACCATGGAGAGATCGATCAGCACGTCGTCCAGCCACAGCAGGCGACGGCGAAAACGCACTTCGCGCCAGGCCTCTTCGTCCCACTCTACGCGGGTATGGCTGTTAAGCTGCGGTGGGGGTTGCCCCCAATCCACTTCCGTATCCAGCCACAGATAATCATCGCCCATATGCCAACCCAGCACCGCCGCATTGGCGGGAGGTTGGTTGGTCTGATTCACCGTCAGCGTGTTATGGGTGGCGCTGTTCTTGTAATAGTCATAATGCATTTTGGCGCCGTAGCCGGTAGTGCCGAGATCCGGCAGCAGCCAACCGTTGCGCTGCCACAACATCAGGCTGAGCCTGTCGTAATGGTCATGCTCGCCGCCCCACGGACTGTGTTTAATCAGCACCGCCTGCTGTTGCTGCGGCCGACGCCAGAGCGTCAGACCCGCGCCTGGCGCAAACAGCGACTGCTGAGGGATCAAGTCCGGCGTGGTTTCCGGTAGCGGACTATCACGCCATAGCAGGGTTTCCCTTTCGTCCGGCTGCGCCTCGGTGAAGTGCAAAACGGCCGCGTACTGCGGATCGCGCCAGATAAACCAGGCGAATTCGTAGAGATCCCGGTGGTGCAGTTTCTCCTGGCCCGCGATGCAGTCGTTGAGCCGCGGGAAGGTGCCATCCGGCAGCAGCAGCGAGAGCGGGAAGCTGAGCATTTTCGGGTACCACGGGCCGTCGAGCAGGCTCCAGCGGGTGCCCCGCGCCAGTTTCTCAAAGGCGAAAAAGCCCTGCAGCGCGTAGTAGTGATAGTGTACTGAACCTTCGAACCACAGCCCTTCCGCCAGCAGGCCGTGCTCGAGCTGCCAGCGCAACCCATAGGGGGCATTGACGGCGAACTCCAGCAGATCTTCATCTTCCAGCACAAAACCCAGCACGCCCAACGCAGCGCTGATTTTCACTTCGTGGTTATGAATTTGCGGGCTGCGGTGCGCCTGCAAAAACGTCGCTGCGCAGCGCAGCAGGTTGCGGCTGATATGTTGCCGCTCGTCGTCGGTCAGGCTGTGCTGAATAAAATCGTAACCCAGCGCCATATCCAGAATGCAGTTGGCTTCACACAGAGTCTGGGCGTTCATCTTGCCTGGACCGTTGTGAGGAATCCCGCCGTGTATCTCATAGCCGGGATAGACGTCGGCGTAGCCCATCAGCAGGGTACGCACTTTATCGCGATAAGCCTCCTTTCCGGTGAGCTGCCACAGCAGCCCGAGCTGCTGACAAGCGCTGGCGTTACGGCCATTCATCTCTCGCCACCACGCGCCGTCCCACGGCTCGCCGCTGAAGGCTTCACCGTCGACCGGGCAACAATGGCGGTGCGGTGAGTCCGGCTGCCAGATAAGCCGCACCCCATGATGCGGGCAAAAATAGTACAGATTCCAGGTGGCAATTCCGCTTTGCGGAATACGCACCTCGGCGTCCAGCGCCGGTTGTGCATCCTTGATGAGCCGTTCAATCAGGCCGCTATTGCCGGCTGCACGTCTGGCAATATCGGACCATAGCCCAGAAAATTGTTTCATTATTGGTTATCCCTGACCTCTGTTGGCACATTAAGAGGGGCGATGAGCGTCGTGATGTCATCAGGATATTTTGCCCGCAGCCACTGGGCTTTCTCGCGGAACAACGCATCTTCCGGCCAGGCATGTGCGGCGGTTGCCATGTTACGCAGCGCTTTTTTATCGTCCATTTTGTCGAGGTCTTTCCACGGCCATGGGGTATCGCTATTGATAAATCCGGCGATGTATTGATAACCCTTGCGCAGGCTGTGATCGTCGAGGGTAAAGTTCCAGATATCGACGCCGGCTTTCTCACCCAGGCGACCAAGACGGCTGTAGGCATCGAGATTGAAGTTGCTGTAGTGCCACGGGCGGGTGCGCTCCAGCTCGGCCATCTGGCGGCCTTCCACGTCAAACTGCCCGGCAATACGCCGCAGCTGAGTCACATAGAGGCGTTTTTTAGCTTCCTCGGTTTTGCCGCTGAACAGGGCGAAAGTGGCGGCCTGCATATCAAAGTAGGTGCCGTGGTTGTTATGCCAGTTTTCTTCTTCGAAGCCATTCTGGCTGGTGGTCATCCAGTGATAAAAATCGCCGAACCACTGCTTCAACTCGCCAGTGTCCTTTTCGCTGAGCGCACCAGAAGATTGCAGAATGGCAATCGCGTCAACCACATCAACCAGCGCCCGGCTATCGATAATCCCGATGCCGCGACCGGTGTTGATTCCGGGTATCGCCTGGGCATGCTGAAGATTAGGCGTCATGCGGGTTTTCGGGTCGAGGAACCAGGTTTTAATCTGCTGCGCCGCTTTTTGCGCGTAGCGTTCGTCCTGCGAGAAGTACCAGGCCAGCGCCAGCGTTGAGACATCGTTACTCATCTTCACCAGACGGTTTTTATCGGTGGCATCACTGTTGGCGTCGGGGTTGGTTTGCCCATCTTTACGGATGTATGGCAGGCCGTCTTTGGTGTCTGGATTCGGCCACCAGTAAGGCGGGAAGCTGTAATAATCGTGCTTGTTGCCGCTGGCGGCGACGAGCGTTTTATCCATCACCGAAAATAGCGGGTGCTTCAGCGCAAGGTCTGCCTTTTTTAACAACGCGCTTTCGGCCTGCATAAAGAGCGGGTCTTTTGCCGCTATCTGCTGACGGCTGAAGGTCAGATCTTTCGCATCCAGCGTATACGGTTCGGCAGCGTACAGCGAAGCGCTGAGTCCGGAACAGAGTAAGGCAATGCCTAATATTCCTCGGCGTGGTATTGAACTCATAGTGATAACCCTTCTGCAAATATGAGAAAAGATAACAAGAGAACTACCCCATTGCGTATTTAACGGCACGCAAAAGGCAGGCTTTTTAATTAACAAAAATAAATGTGTAAATAGGATGGCGTGCAGTGTAAAAGACAAAGTGAATTTTTTTGTGATATTCATCATGCTTATTGCGATGGATAAAAAATGACGCATTTAATGCAATGACGATCACGATTTTGGCTGGTTTTCTACTTTTTTTGATTTAATCAATAATAAGTGTAAAATCATATCTTATTG
>NZ_JANEWH010000093.1:0-19768 GCF_028069715.1 Kluyvera sp. Awk 3
GTATGAATATTCATTTGCAACCCCAATAACAAATCTTTATCGGAAAGGTGGAGGCAATGGCAACGGTATGTGACAATAAGAGTATCAGCCACATTATGAGGAAAGAGCCATGGCAAACCCGGAACACCTGGAAGAGCAGCGTGAAGAAACACGTCTGATTATTGAAGAACTGCTGGAAGACGGCAGCGATCCTGACGCGCTGTACACCATTGAGCACCACCTTTCCGCCGACGATTTCGAAAGCCTGGAAAAAGCGGCAGTCGAAGCGTTCAAGCTGGGCTATGAAGTGACTGAGCCGGAAGAGCTGGAAGTGGAAGAAGGCGACACCGTGATCTGCTGCGACATCCTCAGTGAATGCGCGCTGAATGCCGAGCTGATTGACGCACAGGTTGAGCAACTGATGAACCTGGCCGAGAAATTTGAAGTGGAATACGACGGTTGGGGCACCTACTACGAAGACCCGAACGGCGAAGAAGGCGATGACGACGAAGATTACGTCGACGAAGAAGACGACGGCGTACGTCACTAAGTCATCTTATCACCTACGGCAGCGCCCGCTGCCGTAGGCAAGGATTTCGGTATGGATTACCCGCAAATACTCTCCCCGGTTCTCAACTTCCTGCACTGTAAAACGCCTCAGGCATGGCTCGATAAAGCCCGCGATCCGGAAAATCTACCTCTGTTGCTGACTGACCATTTAGTTTGCGAGCTGAAAGCGGCGCAAACGGCGATGCTGCTGGTGCGTAAATATGTCGCCGACAAAGCGGGTTCGCAGGCGCTGCTCGACTGGCTTAAGCCGTATGAAGCCTTTGCCTTTCGTGAGGGAGAAGAGCCGGATTTCGCCGCGCTGAATAAACAGATAAACAAAAGCGCGATGCCGCAGACCGACGACCCGTGGGGACGTCAGTTGATAGACAGCATGGTGCTGCTGATTAAAGAGGAGCTGCACCACTTCTGGCAGGTGCGTGAGGCGATGCAGCGTCGCAATATTCCCTACGTCAAAATCACCGCCAGCCGCTATGCCAAAGGCATGCTCAAAGAGGTGCGAACCCACGAGCCGCTGACGCTGATTGATAAGCTGATTTGCGGAGCGTATATCGAAGCCCGCTCCTGCGAGCGCTTTGCTGCGTTGGCGCCTTATCTGGAGGCGGATTTGCAGGCGTTTTATCTGTCGCTGCTGCGATCCGAGGCGCGGCACTATCAGGATTATCTGGCGCTGGCACAGCAGATTTCGGCGAACGACATTGGCGATCGGGTGCGTTTTTTTGGGGAAGTGGAGGCTGGGCTTATTACTTCTCCCGATAATGAGTTCCGCTTTCATAGCGGCGTGCCGGTATAAGTTATCCGCCTGCGCCTTACATCTTTCTAGCCTGCAGCAGAAAAATTTGGTGGCTGGAAATCGTTCATCTTTACCGCAATAATCGAAACTCATCACGGGGAAGCATAATCCCCGGAATAACGATTGATTTGGGTAAGGAAATTCAATGAACTGGGCACACGTATTACTGGCAGGGTATATCGGCGCGGTTATCGCCATCATCGTGGGGGTATTTCGCAAAAAAGGCTGGATTGGCAAGATCGCGGGCGGGGTGATTTTCGTGGTTGCGATCGTCGGCTGGAATCTGTTTGACGTGCATTACCTGATTCCGCGCGAAAGCCCGGACTATGGAAAAACGGAAGCGCAGAAATTCGAAGATGCGATGCTGACCATGCCCGTTTATCAGGTCATTAAAGAGCAGGAACCTGCTCTGTGGGAGCATATCCGCAACCAGTCGGCACAGATGAAAGAGGCCGGAAAAAGCGAGCAGCAGATTATTGACGCCATTCAGCCGCAGATCCTGCAGATGCAGATGGCGCGTTTGCAGCAGGCACCTGATGCCGAGGTGATTGGCTATATGAAGATTAATCTCGAGCAGATTGCTGCGGTGCAGAAAGTGGGGGACGACGAATGCTTCCGTTTTCTGTTCCCGGCGGTAAAAGGTGGGATTAATCCGGTGCGCATTATTCCTCGCGAGATCATGGATCGTCGTATGGCGAGCGACATGGGCATGCTGTATGCCTCTCATGGCCCGAAAAAACATACCGTGACGGCAGAAGAAAAACAGCTGGCGCTTCAGGACCTGCAAACCCTCAGCCCGACGCTGGTGCAGCGTTATGGCCAGGATATTCAAATCATGGCTGACCCAAATAAAGGCGTGGGAAAAGAGAAGCTGACCTGTGACATGGTGCAGGATTTATGGACTCAGGTACTTAAACTGCCGACCGCGCGTGCGGCCGGTGTGATACGCCTGATGTTGTCTGCCGAGATGCAATAACGTTGTGGTTCCCCTCAGGATAACCTCAGAGGGGTTTTAACATCCGGACTTCACAGTCGACGTGACCGGTGCAACCGAGGGGTTCCGCAATATGCGCGAACCCCAAACGCTCGTAAAGACGAATGGCTTCCGTCAGAAACGCGGTCGTTTCCAGATAGCACTGTTTAAACCCCTGCTCACGGGCGTGATCCAGCGCCATCAGCGCCAGCCGCTTCGCCAGCCCCTGACCGCGCACGCTCGGCAGGAAATACATTTTTTGCAGTTCGCAGATATCCGGTTCGCTACAACCTAACGGCGCAACACCGCCGCCGCCCACCACCTGACCATTCTGCTCTACTACCCAATACGCCGCGCCAGGCTGGCTGTAGACCTGAAACAACTCGTCGAGATTTGGGTCGGCCACGGTGTAGCCTTTATCAGCAGTCAGGCCATATTCGGCGGAGACCTGGCGAATCACATGGGCGATAGCCGCGTTGTCGTCGGCGGTGATGCGGCGTAGCGTCGCCGAGACAGGTGTAATGACACTCATAGCGAACTCATGACAGAAATGTGGAACATATGCAGTTAATACCACTGCGGTGAGGGGGAGCGCAAGCGAGGATAATTCAATAAAAAGCCTCTGAGCATTTGCATCAGAGGCTTTTGTCGTCTGCGGTGTCGGATGGCGCTACGCTTATCCGACCTACGTTGACGGTGCTGTAGGCCGGATAAGCGCAGCGCATCCGGCAAACGTACAGGCTCGATGATTACAGCGCAGCGATGACCGCCTGCTGCTCAATCAGCTTCGCTTTCGCTTCTGCGTAACCGTCCAACTTCTCACGCTCTTTGGCGATCACCGCTTCCGGTGCGCGAGCGACGAAACCTTCGTTGGAGAGTTTGCCTTCGATACGGGCAATCTCACCTTCGATTTTCGCCACTTCTTTCGCCAGACGCGCCAGCTCATCTTCTTTGTTGATGAGGCCAGCCATCGGGATCAGCAGTTCAGCGCCGTCGATGATTTTGGTCACGGAAACCGGACCTTTGTCATCGGCAGGCAGCACGGTGATGCTTTCCAGACGCGCCAGGTTCAGCAGGAAGCTGCGGTTGTCGTTCACACGACGCATCGCGTCAGCGCTGCAACCACGCAGCAGCAACTCCAGCGGTTTACCCGGGGCGATGTTCATTTCCGCACGAATGTTACGCACGGCAACGATCGCCTGCTTCAGCCATTCGGTATCGGCCAACGCGGCTTCATCAACCTGCGCGGCGTTATATTCCGGGAACGGCTGCAGCATAATGGTATCGGCGGTAATACCGCAAATGACCTTCACGCGCTGCCAGATGGTTTCAGTGATGAACGGGATGATCGGGTGTGCCAGGCGCAGCAGACCTTCCAGCACGGTGACCAGCGTATTGCGGGTGCCGCGCAGTTCAGATTCGGAACCCCCGGTCATTACCGGCTTGGTCAGCTCCAGATACCAGTCGCAGAACTGGTTCCAGGTGAACTCGTACAGAATGCCCGCGGCGATATCGAAGCGGAAGTTATCCAGCGCTTCGCGGTACGCTTTCACGGTCTGGTTGAATTCCGCGAGGATCCAGCGGTCCGCCAGCGACAACGTCATTTCACCGCCGTTGAAGCCGCAATCCTGATCTTCAGTGTTCATCAGCACGAAGCGGCTGGCGTTCCACAGCTTGTTACAGAAGTTACGGTAACCTTCCAGACGCTTCATATCCCAGTTGATATCGCGGCCGGTCGAAGCCAGCGCCGCCAGGGTAAAGCGCAGTGCGTCGGTGCCGTGCGGCTCGATACCGTTCGGGAACTGCTTCTCGGTACGTTTGGCAATCTTCTCAGCCAACTGCGGCTGCATCATGTTGCCGGTACGTTTTTCCAGCAGCTCCGGCAGGGAGATGCCGTCGACCATATCCAGCGGGTCAATAACGTTACCCTTGGATTTGGACATCTTCTGGCCTTCGTCGTCGCGAATCAGACCGGTCATGTAGACGGTATGGAACGGCACCTGCGGCTTGCCGTTTTCATCTTTGATGAAGTGCATGGTCATCATGATCATGCGGGCAATCCAGAAGAAGATGATGTCGAAGCCGGAAACCATCACGCTGGTTGGGTGGAACTGACGCAGCGCGTCGGTGTTTTCCGGCCAGCCGAGGGTCGAGAAGGTCCACAGTGCGGAGGAGAACCAGGTATCGAGAACGTCTTCGTCCTGACGCAGCGCAACGTCGGCGCCGAGGTTATTTTCCTGACGCACTTCGTCTTCGGTACGTCCAACGTAGACGTTACCGTCGTTGTCGTACCATGCCGGGATACGGTGACCCCACCACAGCTGACGGGAGATACACCAGTCCTGAATATCGCGCATCCAGGAGAAGTACATGTTTTCGTACTGCTTCGGTACGAACTGAATGCTGCCGTTTTCAACGGCTTCAACCGCCGGTTTCGCCAGCACGTCGGCACGCACATACCACTGGTCGGTCAGCATCGGTTCGATAACCACGCCGCCACGGTCGCCGTAAGGGACGGTCAGATCGTGCGGTTTAATTTCTTCCAGCAGGCCCAGTGCGTCAACGGCAGCGACGATGGCTTTACGGGCAGCAAAACGTTCCAGCTTCTGGAACTCTGCCGGGATCGCGTTGGAGTAAACGTCAGACTCTTCGCCTTTGGTGTCGTACACTTCCGCGGTTTCGCGGATGTCGCCGTCAAAGGTCAGAATGTTGATCATCGGCAGCGCGTGACGACGACCGACTTCGTAGTCGTTAAAGTCGTGTGCCGGGGTGATTTTCACGCAGCCGGTGCCTTTTTCCATATCGGCGTGTTCGTCGCCTACGATTGGAATACGGCGGTCGACCAGCGGCAGAATAACGAATTTACCGATCAGATCTTTATAACGCGGATCTTCCGGGTTCACGGCCACGCCGGTATCGCCGAGAATGGTTTCCGGACGGGTAGTGGCGACGACCAGATAATCTTTACCGTCTGCGGTTTTCGCGCCGTCGGCCAGCGGATAGCGGATGTGCCACATCGAGCCTTTGGACTCGCGGTTTTCCACTTCCAGGTCAGAGATGGCGGTGCGCAATTTCGGGTCCCAGTTCACCAGGCGTTTGCCACGGTAAATCAGGTCTTCTTTGTACAGGCGAACGAAGACTTCTTTCACGGCATTGGAAAGACCTTCGTCCATGGTGAAGCGCTCGCGCTCCCAGTCAACCGAGTTGCCGAGACGGCGCATCTGACGGGTAATGGTGCCGCCGGATTCCGCTTTCCACTGCCAGATTTTGTCGATGAACGCATCGCGACCGTAGTCGTGACGAGTTTTCCCTTCTTCAGCGGCAATCTTACGCTCAACCACCATCTGGGTAGCGATACCCGCGTGGTCGGTACCGGCCTGCCACAGGGTGTTTTTGCCCTGCATGCGCTGGTAGCGAATCATGGTGTCCATGATGGTTTGCTGGAAAGCATGACCCATATGCAAACTGCCGGTGACGTTCGGCGGCGGGATCATGATGCAGAAGGACTCTTTGCTTTCGTCGCCGTTAGGCTTGAAATAGCCCTGCTGTTCCCAGTGCTCGTAAAGCGGCTGTTCGATATCTTGCGGGTTATATGTCTTTTCCATTATTTCCAGGTTGCCGTATTCAGGTTAAAACCAGCCACGCGGTAGGCTTTGTAGCGATCGCGTGCGAGTTGTTTCAGAGTTTCTTCGTAAGGGACGAAGTCTACCACTTCTGTGAAAGCGGTGGCAAAATCTGCAAAGTTTACCCGCAGACTTATCAGTATATCCCGTGGGCTGCTGTTGCGCCTGGCAGGCCAGGCGATCTCCACAGGCGCACCGCCTCTTGGGCCTTCGCCCGCCAGATTATGCGGCACAAAACTTTCCGGAGGGCGGCTCCACAGAGCTTCATCCAGGCGAATGGCCTGCTGCTCGTCTTCGCAGGCGATCAGCACGCGCTTGCCCGCGCGCCAACGTTCTGCGGCAATTTCACACACCAGTTGTTCGACGGCGCTAAGCTCGTCGACGGTGGTGTCATTGTCCAGAAGATAGAACGTCGCATTCTTCATATATGGGGCTTCTTGTGGTGGATTTAAATCGCCCCCTGACTCCCTTCCCGAGCGCGGGGAAGATTGGTTCCCTCTCCCCAGTGGGGAGAGGGTTAGGGTGAGGGGGTTGTGCCTTACTCTTCGCCGTTAAACCCGGCGCGGTTCAGCAGGAACTGCGACAGCAGCGCCACCGGACGACCGGTTGCGCCTTTGGCCTTACCGGAGCGCCATGCGGTGCCCGCGATGTCCAGGTGCGCCCAGTTGTACTTACGGGTAAAGCGCGCCAGGAAGCAGCCTGCGGTGATCGCACCGCCAGGACGGCCGCCGATGTTGGCCATATCCGCGAAGTTAGACTCCAGCTGTTCCTGATACTCATCACCCAGCGGCAGACGCCACGCGCGGTCACCCGACTGCTCGGATGCGCCAATCAGTTCGTGCGCCAGCGGGTTGTGGTTCGACATCAGACCGGTGATGTGATGACCCAGGGCAATCACGCAGGCGCCGGTCAGCGTCGCCACGTCGATAACCGCTTCCGGCTCGAAGCGCTCAACGTAGGTCAGCACGTCGCACAGCACCAGACGGCCTTCGGCGTCGGTGTTCAGGACTTCAACGGTTTGGCCAGACATGGTGGTCAGCACGTCGCCCGGGCGATACGCGCGGCCACCCGGCATGTTTTCACAGCCCGCCAGCACGCCGATAACGTTAATCGGCAGTTGAAGCTCGGCAACCATACGCATCACACCGTATACCGCTGCCGCGCCGCACATGTCGTACTTCATCTCGTCCATGCCTTCGGACGGCTTGATGGAGATGCCGCCAGAGTCGAATGTCAGGCCTTTACCGACCAGCACAATCGGACGAACGTCTTCAGATTCAACGCCTTTATACTCGATGACCGACATCAGTGATTCGTTCTGCGAACCGTTGCCGACCGCGAGGTAGGAGTGCATTCCCAGCTCTTTCATCTGCTGTTCGCCGATGACGCGGGTGATGACATTTTTGCTGTAGCTGTCTGCCAGCTGACGCGCCTGTGAGGCCAGATAGGCGGCGTTACAGATGTTCGGCGGCATGTTGCCGAGGTCTTTCGCCGCCTTGATACCGGCGGCAATGGCCAGACCGTGCTGAATCGCACGTTCGCCGCTGGTCAGTTCACGGCGGGTTGGCACGTTGAAGACCATTTTACGCAGCGGACGACGCGGCTCGCTTTTGTTGGTTTTGAGCTGGTCGAAGCTGTACAGCGTCTCTTTCGCCGTCTCAACCGCCTGGCGTACTTTCCAGTAATTGTTGCGGCCTTTGACGTGCAGCTCGGTCAGGAAGCAGACGGCTTCCATTGAACCGGTGTCATTCAGG
The DNA here is from genome assembly GCF_028069715.1 of Kluyvera sp. Awk 3. Classification (NCBI taxonomy): domain Bacteria; kingdom Pseudomonadati; phylum Pseudomonadota; class Gammaproteobacteria; order Enterobacterales; family Enterobacteriaceae; genus Kluyvera; species Kluyvera sp. Awk 3. Next base: position 7,690 of record NZ_JANEWH010000093.1, read on the forward strand.
GTGTTGATGGTTTTCTGAATGACCTGCTTGTACTGGCGTTCGTCGAGCTCGCGCTCTTTGCCGCAGCCAATCAGCAGAATGCGTTCTGACAGCACGTTCGGTACGTGGTGCAGCAATAAGGTCTGCCCCGGTTTGCCTTCCAGTTCGCCGCGACGCAGCAGCGCGCTGATATAACCGTCGCTGATTTTATCGAGCTGTTCGGCGATGGGAGAGAGCCGACGTGGTTCGAATACGCCTACGACGATACAGGCACTCCGCTGTTTCTCCGGGCTACCACTTTTTACACTGAACTCCATGCACTACGCTCCTGAATCTTAAAGACAACGGCGGTGGCTACGGATAGAATTGCAAGCTTACGTAACTCATTTCCGCTGTTGCGGTGACTTCGTGTTAATCTTAACGTTATTACGGTCCTGGCACGTCAGAACAGGTCATGAAACGTGAAACCGCTGAGTCATTTAATCTTAGCGATGATTTCGACGACTCAAGAGAATAAATGACGTTTAAGCCATGAAACAAGCTATTTTCCTGCAATAAGACGGGTTTTTACGGGCGTATTTATAGTGATAATCATACGATATCTGGTGCGGGAGACGCTAAAAAGCCAGCTTGCCATCCTCTTCATCCTGCTTTTGATCTTCTTTTGTCAGAAACTGGTGAGGATCCTCGGCGCGGCGGTTGATGGTGATATCCCGACAAACCTGGTTCTCTCTTTGCTGGGGCTCGGCGTGCCTGAAATGGCGCAGCTTATCCTGCCGCTGAGCCTGTTCCTGGGTCTTCTGATGACGCTGGGGAAATTGTATACCGAAAGTGAAATTACGGTGATGCACGCCTGCGGCCTGAGTAAAGCCGTCCTGATTAAAGCGGCGATGGTACTGGCGCTGTTTACCGGCATCGTCGCGGCTGTCAACGTGATGTGGGCTGGGCCATGGTCCTCTCGCCATCAGGATGAAGTGCTCGCCGAAGCGAAAGCTAACCCCGGCATGGCGGCGCTGGCGCAGGGCCAGTTCCAGCAGTCAACCGATGGTAACGCGGTGTTATTCATTGAAGGTGTGAATGGCTCAAGCTTCCATGACGTCTTCCTGGCGCAGCTGCGGCCAAAAGGCAGCGCGCGTCCTTCGGTGGTTGTTGCCGATTCCGGTCAGCTCTCGCAGCATAAAGACGGCTCTCAGGTGGTGACCTTAAATCAGGGGACTCGATTTGAAGGTACCGCTATGCTGCGCGACTTCCGCATTACCGATTTCAAAAACTACCAGGCGATTATTGGCCATCAAGCGGTAGCCGCCGACCCGACCGATACCGAGCAGATGAGCATGAGCACGCTGTGGAATACGGACAATAACCGTGCTCGCGCCGAGCTGCACTGGCGCCTGACGCTCGTGCTGACGGTGTTCATTATGGCGCTGATGGTGGTTCCGCTCAGTGTGGTCAACCCGCGACAGGGACGTGTGCTTTCGATGCTGCCAGCGATGTTGCTCTATCTGGTGTTCTTCCTGCTGCAAACCTCGCTGAAATCGAATGCCGGCAAAGGCAAGCTCGACCCGGCGGTATGGATGTGGGCGGTTAACCTGCTGTATATCGCGCTGGCCGTGGCGCTGAACCTGTGGGACACCGTCCCAATGCGTCGCCTCCGCGCCCGCTTGACCAATAAAGGAGCGGTATAATGCAGCCATTTGGTGTACTAGACCGCTATATCGGTAAAACCATTTTCACCACCATCATGATGACGTTGTTCATGCTGGTGTCGCTGTCCGGCATCATCAAGTTTGTCGACCAGTTGAAAAAGGCCGGGCAGGGGAGCTATGACGCGCTGGGCGCGGGTATCTATACCCTTCTCAGCATGCCGAAAGACGTGCAGATCTTCTTCCCTATGGCGGCGCTGCTTGGCGCGCTGCTGGGGCTGGGGATGCTGGCGCAGCGCAGCGAACTAGTGGTGATGCAGGCTTCTGGCTTCACCCGTATGCAGGTGGCGCTGTCGGTGATGAAAACCGCGATTCCGCTGGTGCTGCTGACCATGGCGATGGGCGAATGGGTCGCACCGCAGGGCGAGCAGATGGCGCGTAACTACCGTGCGCAGCAGATGTATGGCGGCTCGCTGCTCTCTACCCAGCAGGGCATGTGGGCGAAAGACGGCCACAGTTTTGTGTATATCGAGCGTGTTAAGGGCAACGACGAACTGGGTGGCGTGAGCATCTACAGTTTTAACAACGAGCGTCGTCTACAGTCTGTTCGCTATGCGGCTAGCGCCAAATTTGATACTGAACAGAAGGTCTGGCGTTTATCGCAGGTGGATGAATCTAACCTTTCGGATCCGAAACAGATTACCGGTTCACAGACGGTGAGCGGTACCTGGAAAACCACCCTCACGCCTGACAAGCTTGGCGTCGTGGCGCTGGACCCGGATGCGCTGTCCATCAGCGGGCTGCACAACTATGTGAAGTATCTGCACGCTAGCGGTCAGGACGCCGGGCGTTACCAGCTGAATATGTGGAGCAAAATATTCCAGCCGCTTTCCGTGGCGGTGATGATGCTGATGGCGCTGTCGTTCATCTTCGGCCCGCTGCGTAGCGTGCCGATGGGCGTGCGCGTGGTGACAGGGATTAGCTTCGGCTTCGTGTTCTACGTGCTCGATCAGATCTTCGGCCCGCTCACGCTGGTATACGGCATTCCGCCGATTATCGGCGCGCTGTTGCCAAGCGCCAGCTTCTTCCTGATAAGCCTCTGGCTGATGATGCGAAAAGCGTAACCTCTCTTGTAGCCCGGCCAAGCGAAAGCGACGCCGGGTTTTTTATGCCTGGAATGGCTGTATTCCTTTTGTACATTGGCGCTACCCCCGGGGCTCGGGCTACGGGATCGGGATCATGTAGGCCGGATAAGGCGTTTACGCCGCCATCCGGCAAACAAACGGTACGAAACTAACGCCGCCGTCCACCCAGCAGGCTACCCAACATCCCACGCACAATCTGGTTCGTCACCTGACGCACGGCGCTTTTTGCCGCCGTCTGCACCAGACCATCGTGTTTGCCGCCGCGCGGACCGGTGGTGCCGAAGATAATATCTTTCAGCCCGCCAAGTATGCCGTCATCAACGCCCTGCTGACCTTTGGCCGGCGGAGCATCCGCCTGACCTGCACTGTTCTGCACCCCTTTTTGCAGCATCTCGAACGCCGACTCACGGTCTATCTCATCCTCATACTTGCCATACAGCGGCGAGTTATTAATAAGACCATTGCGCTCGTCGTCGGTGACTGGCCCCATACGTGAACATGGCGCAATCACCATCGCTCGCTCAACGACAGATGGGCTGCCTTTGGTATCAAGGAACGAGATAAGCGCCTCCCCGGTCCCTAACTCCTGAATCGCCTGCTCGGTATTAAACGCCGGGTTAGCGCGCATGGTCTGCGCCGCCGTCTTCACCGCTTTCTGATCTTTCGGTGTAAAGGCGCGTAGCGCGTGCTGCACGCGGTTACCAAGCTGGCCCAGCACCGCATCGGGAATATCCGATGGGTTCTGCGAGACAAAGTAGACGCCCACGCCCTTAGAACGAATCAGGCGGATCACCTGCTCGATTTTATCCAGCAGCACCTGCGGCGCATCGCTAAACAGCAGGTGCGCTTCATCGAAGAAGAAGACCAGCTTCGGCTTCTCGAGGTCGCCGGCCTCCGGCAACTGCTCGTACAACTCGGAGAGCATCCACAGCAGGCTGGCGGCGTACAGCTTCGGCATCTGGTAGAGCTTTTCCGCGCTGAGGATATTGATGATGCCTTTGCCATTGCTGTCGGTACGCATCCAGTCTTTGATATCCAGCATTGGCTCGCCGAAGAAGTGTTCGGCACCTTGCTGCTCCAGCGTCAGCAGCCCGCGCTGAATAGCCCCTACGGAGGCGCTGCTGATATTGCCGTATTGGTTCTGGAAAGATTTTGCGTTATCGCCGATGTACTGGGTTATCGCGCGCAGGTCTTTGAAGTCCAGCAGCAACAGCCCCTGATCGTCGGCAATGCGAAAGATGATGTTTAACACCCCGGACTGCACTTCGTTGAGGTTGAGCAGGCGTGCCAGCAACAGTGGGCCGAGGTCAGACACTGTTGCCCGCACCGGGTGGCCCTTCTCGCCAAAGATATCCCACACGACTACCGGATTTGCGTGCGGCTCCCAGTCGGTGACACCGATATTGTTCAGGCGCGCCATTAGCTTTTCAGAGGCCAGGCCTTCTTTTGCCACACCGGTCAGATCGCCCTTCACGTCCGCCATAAAGACCGGCACGCCAATCTCCGAGAACGACTCGGCCATTTTTTGCAGGGTGACGGTTTTCCCGGTACCGGTGGCACCGGTAATCAACCCGTGGCGGTTGGCCATATTAGGCAGCAATTCAAGCTGCTTGTCCTGGGTGCGTGCGATCAGCAAAGGTGCGCTCATGGGTAATCCTCCATTTATTCTGCGTCGAGTATAGGCAAAACAACGATAACTCGCGGCAGTAAATTGTCTGTTTTGCGGCGCGTTATCCAGTGCGGACTATGCTTTGCATACGGTTTTCTTTTTTTTGGAAGGTTATGTCCAGATTCTTCTTTAACGATCGCAAACAGCTGGTCGACGATGCGCTGGAAGGCGTAGTTTTATCTGCGCCTCACGGCAACCTGGTTCGACTGGATATCGATCCGGCTATTCGTATTGTGGCTCGCGGTGACTGGGATAAAAGCCGGGTGGCGATTATCTCCGGCGGTGGCTCCGGCCACGAACCGGCGCACGCGGGCTTTGTCGGCAGAGGCATGCTCACCGCTGCCGTATGTGGCGATCTCTTTGCCTCCCCAAGCGTGGATGCGGTACTGAACGCCATCGTAGCGGTCACGGGCGACCGAGGCTGCCTGCTGATTGTCAAAAATTACACCGGCGACCGCCTCAACTTCGGGCTTGCCGCCGAAAAGGCCAAACGCTACGGCCTGAAGGTGGAGATGGTGATTGTCGCCGACGACGTTGCGCTCCCGGATAACAAACAGCCGCGCGGTATTGCGGGCACGGCGCTGGTGCATAAAGTGGCGGGCTACGCGGCGGAGCAGGGTAAATCGCTTAGCGAAGTGCACGAGATAGCCCAGCAGGCCAGCCGGGGCGTGTTCAGCCTGGGGCTGGCGATGGAAACCTGCAACCTGCCCGGTGGAGAGACCGAAGATCGCATTAAGCCCGGACAGGTGGAGCTGGGGCTGGGCATTCACGGCGAGCCTAGTGCCTCGACGGTCAGCAGCCATAACAGTAAACAGCTGATAGGCACGCTGGTTGAGACCCTGAAAGCCTCTGCGGGAGACAACCGTGTGGCAGTGCTGATCAACAACCTGGGCGGCGTGTCGGAGCTGGAGATGGCGCTGCTCACCAAAGAGCTGGCGCATTCCGCGCTGCGCGAGCAGATAGCCTATCTGATTGGCCCGGCGACGCTGGTTAGCTCGCTGGATATGAAAGGTTTCTCGCTGTCGCTGATTGTTCTTAATCAGGTCATCGAAGAAGCGCTGCTGGCTGATGTTGAAACCTCTGGCTGGGTGAAGGCGGTGGCTTTTGCGCCGCTCAAAACCCTGACGCATGCCAAAGTGCACGACGCGTTGGAGGTTCAGCCATCGGAGAACCCACAGGTGCATGCGCTGGTGGCGCAAGCGACGCAGACGCTGCTGGGGCTCGAAGCGCGATTGAACGCGCTGGATGCTAAAGTGGGCGATGGCGATACCGGCTCGACCTTTGCGCTGGGCGCGCAGGATATCGCCACGCAGCTTAAACAGAATGCGCTGCCGTTGAACAACCCGGCGCAACTTTTGCAGCTGATTGGCGAGCGTCTGGCAACGGTGATGGGGGGCTCCAGCGGCGTGCTGATGTCGCTATTCTTTACCGCAGCAGGGCAGGCGTTAGCACAGGGGGAGACGCTACCGGATGCGCTACTGGCAGGGTTAAAGCAGATGAAGTTCTACGGAGGTGCCGCACCCGGCGATCGTACGTTAATCGATGCCTTACAGCCGGCATTGGAAGCGCTACGTGATAAGGGGCTGGCAGAGGCGATTGCGGCGGCGCAGCAGGGCGCTGATAGCACGGCGACCATGCAGAAAGCGAAAGCAGGACGCGCATCTTATGTGAACAGCGACAACCTGAACGGCGTGCCGGATCCCGGAGCCGTTGCCGTAGCGGAAGTCTTCGCGGCGTTTGCTAAAGGTTAATGGCGCAGAGAGAAGATCCGGCGGCAGAACGCCGCCGGAGTGACATCAGAAATCAGCCTTCAACACCACACGGTAACGGGCTTTACCGTCACGCACGTGCTGGATGGCGTCGTTGATTTTCGACATCGGGAACAGCTCAGTGATTGGCGCCACTTTGCTGCGACCGGCAAACTTCATCAGCTTGCGCAGTTCGAACGGGTTACCCGTTGCCGAACCGGAGATGCTACGGTCGCCGCCAATCAGAGTAAACGCCGGGACCGGCAGCGGCGTCAGCACCGCGCCGACGGTATGGAAGTTGCCGCCCGAGGCCAGCGCTTCGAAGTATGGCTGCCAGTTCAGGTCCACGTTGACGGTGTTGATGATCAGATCAAACTGACCCGCCAGCTCTTTGAGCGCCTCCGGCGAACGGCTGTTCACCACGTGGTCCGCGCCCATCGCCCGCACTTCCTGCTCTTTCGACGGATTGGAACTGAACGCCGTCACCTCGGCACCCATCGCCCGCAACAGCTTAATGGCGATATGCCCCAGACCCCCAATCCCAATCACCCCCACGCGGCTGGTGGCGGTAACGTGATGCATCAGCAGCGGTTTAAAGACGGTGATCCCGCCGCACAGCATCGGGCCTGCGGTTTCGATATCAATGTTATCCGGCAGCGGAATAACCCATTGCCAGTCGGCACGCAGCTTATCGGCAAAGCCTCCGTGATTGAGGATGGTCGGCACCGATCCTTCGGTACAGTTAATCTGGTTGCCATCGATACAGGCATCGCAGTGGCCGCAGCTTCGTGCCGTCCAGCCAATGCCCACGCGCTGACCAATTTTCAGCCCTTTATTCTGTGCCGCGCTGCCCAGCGCCACCACGTGACCAATCACCTCGTGGCCAGCAACCAGCGGATATTGAGAGAACCCCCATTCGTTGTCGATCATCGACAGGTCCGAGTGGCAGATCCCGCAGTAATCCACCTTCACTTCAACGTCTTCCGGCAACAGCTCCCCGGCATCGTATTCCCAGACTTCCAGTTCTGCCCCGGCATTTTTCGCGGCGTAGCTTTTTATGATGGACATCGTGTATCTCTCAGTGTGGTGTTGAACTGAGAGTGTAGAGCATGTGGGGGCGGGGTGCTTGGCGGAAGGGGGGATTAAGCACGCTTCTGTAACAGTGCGTTTAACCACATCTCGCTGCGGCTGGGCCGCTTATCTTCCGTTGTCCAGTGAGCGACAAGTGTAATACCCGCAAGCCCTGCCAGCAGAGTATTCAGCCCTTGCTCATTGAGATCGGTAAAGTGGCGGCCATCTTTGATTCGTTCGCCGTCGCCATATTTAAAGGAGACGTACCAGATGCCGCCGGGCTTAAGCGCCTGCGCCAGTTTTGCCATGGCATCCGGGAGTTCGGTGGCGCTGACGTGCAGCAGCGAGGCACAGCACCAGATGCCGTCGTAACGATTAACGGTATTGACGTCGCTAAAGGTCATTTGCTTAACCGGCAGACCGGTATGCTGACTGGCAAGCTTTGCCATTTCCGTTGTCGCGTCAAAAGCCTCAACCTGATAGCCCTGCTGTGAAAATGCTTTGCTATCGCGCCCCGAACCGCATCCGGCATCCAGAATCCAGCCGCCTTGCGGAATATGCTCCAGAAAAGGCGTATGGAGCGAGCTCATATCGACGTTAACCGTCGAGCTAAAAAAATCGTCGGCGTGGTACTGATAGTATTCAAGCGTCATCAGAAAGTATCCGTTCCCTGCGCGGCAGGTTCCCATTGGTGGAAAAGAACTTGTAGCGCATCGTTCCAACTGGTAGCGAGGAATTTTTCGCGCTGCGCCGTCGCCGTTCCGGTTTGCCTGATCAATGTTTCGCGTAGCGGCAGGTGGCTATTGATAAAGTATTCGTTTCTATCGTGCAAGCGCTGGAGCAGCTTGCGGGACGGCAGGCGAGCGAACTTGCCTTTCTCGCCCCGGTTGCACTCCTTACATGCCAGCACCAGATTCCAGACGCCATTCACGTTACGCACCTGCTCACGCGCCTTCCACGGGATAAAGTGGTCAACGTCAGCAAACTGTTCATCGTCCGGCTTCAGGCTGATCGGCGCATAACAGTAGAAGCAGCGCCCCTTCTGGTAGCCGTTGAGGCTATCACGACAGCTCGAGATGGCCACGCGGCGATCGCTACTGCGGCTAAACAGTATCTGATCGTTATCGTCGTACTCCACGTTGATAAGTTGGCTGGCGATATTCATCGCCCACGCCTGCTCGACCAGGCTCCAGCGCGCGTTGGTTTCAAAGCTGAGGTTTTGATACTGCAGGCGCTCACCCAGACGATAAAAATTCTCCGTCAGTCGGATGCCCTTATGGGTCTTGCGCTCATCAATAAAAAAACGTTTCTCAATCTCGCCCTGATTCACGTTGTGGAAAGCATCAATCACATTGTTGAACCCCTGACGCACCGTAATGGCGGTTAACGCATCGCGGGTGATCTCCCCCGCATTGAACTGGGAACAGGCGGTAATAAACTGGCTGCTGCGTGAGGTTATCTGCTTCGGTGCATGTTGCAGATGGCGACAGAGATGTTCGCTGAACGGCACAGCCAGATCGTCCAGTAAGATCAGATCGCTACCTTTAGGTTTGAGATCGTACAGCGCATGCGCCAGCGCGAACTTATAGGACGCGACGTTTTTGCCAAAAAGAATAATCCCGCGCCAGTAGTTTTCGAGCGTCGGTTCAACCTGATAGAAGCGCATGACGGTGTCCTGAAAGCGGTGACTGTTATTACAGGATTTAGTTACGCGATCTCATATCAAATAAAGGGAAATGTAAACCGACCTGGTCACGTTGCATTTTTTTGCGAGGCGGATTCCAGGAAAAAGCACTGGCTGGCGGCTGAGTTAGCGGTGGTTAAGGGTTTTGTAGGGGAGTCGATGTTTTTTTAGACACTTAGTGGCGGAGTGGGTGTCTGACGCTTGCATGGTGGCGCGTGACAGGTATAATCCACAACGTTTTCCGCATACCTTTCCGTGCCGGAGTGGCGAAATCGGTAGACGCAGTTGATTCAAAATCAACCGTAGAAATACGTGCCGGTTCGAGTCCGGCCTTCGGCACCAAGTGATGCAATAATTAGCTGCCTAAGGGTGGCTTTTTTTGTGTCCTTTTCCGTCCAGATTCGTCCATATCCGTCTGTAATTCAAAGATAATTTATTTTTCGGCAATAACCATATTTATTTTGTTATCTTTCCGTATTGGTCGTTTTTCATCCATTGACATCCACGCGATTTGGGGGCCAAATTGGGGGCTTAGACGTAGTTCGATAATAGTGAGGCCCCCAAATGGCACTAACAGATCGCGCTATAGTCCACGCCAAGCCTTGTGGCAAGCCGTATAAGCTCAGTGACTCGCATGGACTTTACCTGCTGGTTAACCCTAACGGTTCAAAACGCTGGTACATCAAGTACCGCTTTGTAAAAAAAGAGAAAAAGCTCGCTTTAGGACCTTATCCGCTTTTGACGCTTGCAAAGGCAAGACGCATGCGTGAAGAGGCCCAATTACTGCTGATTTCTGGCATCGATCCGAGCGCACACCGAAAGGCTGAACGCCTTGCTATAACGCCGGAACATACGTTTGAGTCTGTGGCACGCGAATGGGTCACCAGTAACGTGAACTGGTCGGCGGAACATAAGAAGCGGGTGCTGCGTTACTTCGAGCTTTATGTGTTCCCCACGAACGGCAGCTGTGACATCACCAAAATGAAGGTCAAAGATCTGCTGGTGCCCATCAAGGAGGTGGAGAAAGCGGGCAAACTGGATGTTGCTTCCCGGCTTCAGCAGCGCACTGCCTGCGTGATGCGCTACGCCGTCCAGAACGGCATTATCGATCATAACCCTGCATCAGATTTAACCGGCGCGGTTTCCACGCCCAAAGTGCGTCACCACCCTGCACTGGATCTTAATCTTATCCCTGATTTCCTGGAAAGAATCGACGATTACAAAGGCCGTCAACTGACTCAACTGGCGGTAAAGCTGGCGTTGCTGCTGTTTATCCGCTCCAGCGAACTGCGCTTTGCCCGCTGGGATGAAATTGACCTGCGTAACGCCATGTGGACCATCCCCGCTGAGCGTGAGCCGATCCCCGGCGTTAAATATTCAGCGCGTGGGGCGAAGATGCACTCCCCACACCTGGTCCCATTGTCGCGTCAGGCCATCGAACTGCTGCACGAGGTGCGGCAGCATTGCCGACCGGGAACTGAACTGGTGTTCCCCGGCGATCACAATTATCGCAAACCAATGAGCGAAAACACTATCAACAAAGCGCTGCGGGTGATGGGCTACGACACCCAGAAAGACGTCTGCGGCCACGGTTTTCGCACTATGGCCTGTAGCGCGCTGGTGGAGTCAGGCCTGTGGTCAAGCGACGCGGTAGAGCGCCAGATGAGCCATCAGGAGCGTAAGCGCGTGCGGGCGGCGTATATCCATAAGGCGCAGCATCTCGAAGAGCGCCAGGAGATGATGCAGTGGTGGGCCGATTATCTGGATGCGAACCGCTTCAGGCATGTGGTACCGTATGGCTTCAAAAAATCGCAGGGAGGCGCACTCGACCATATGAGCTTCCAGGAGCGCAATGACCGGCAACTAGAGGAGCTGAAAGCCAGAATACTGGCTGACTCGGAATGGCTGACGGCGTCTGAGTTATCGGCAAAAGCGGGTTTCCGTTCTGCCGATCCTGATGCTGGCCCGAAAGGCTGGAAAGCCGCCGGGAAGATATTCTCGCTGAAGGTCGACGGGGAGGATTTGTATCCTGACTATGTTCTGGATGAGAATATGCGGCCTCTTAAGGTTGTCAGGCTTCTTCTCTCGCTGTTCAAGGAGCGTAAAACGCCTTGGGGGCTGGCTATCTGGTTCGGTTCGGCAAACCGCAGGTTGAGAGGTGGGAAGCCGAAAGATTTGTTGGTATCAAAGTCAGAGTTGGTTCTGCTGGCGGCGCAGGATGAGGTGGAGTCGGGGGAGTAGGAGAACACTGGCTTTTGTTATTCTAGGATTGGGTTTTTTATGTCGGGGCAACGGGAGCAAAGCAACTGGCATTTATATAGGCGAACAATGTTGGCTGTGATTTAGCTTGGCACTCTCAGTGATTAGTTAAATTTGACAGTCAGCGAAGAGCGAAAATCAGACATTCACATCGGCTTTCTTGAATGTGTTCTAGGTATTTCTTAATAACATTGAGCTCTGATAGCCGTCTTGTTTCATCACTTTTTGCAAATCGAATTTTTTAAATGACCTTATTTCATCGCACCTTGTCGCTGGCGCTCACATCTGTATACACACCACTCTATACCTAGTTCAGCAAGCGGAAAGGTATTAACGGATACTGACAGCGCAGATTACGTGCTTTAACGCAAACAAACCCCTCATGCGAAGTTTAAGTACTGTGTCAAGTTGATCATTTTTAGATTGTTAAGATATTTTTGCGGGCCGTACACGTGATTTTTTCATTTCGTTCAAGTAAATTATCACCATACACACTTCATACATAGAGAAAATTTGATGAGCGAGAAAGATGTTACTCCTGATGATAGCGAACAATCTCGTAAAGAGACTGATGATTTGAAAGATGAATTAGCGAAAGCCCGCAATGAAAAGGAGGCTGATAATAAAGATAATCGCCAGAATTACATCAATGAGTTAGAGAAAATAAGAACAAGAGATTTTGAAAAATCGCGGAAAACACTCGAAGATGAAGCCCTGGTCATGGAACAGTTACATGAACTTAAATTAAACAGGGCAAAAGCTGATTTACTGCAAGCCCAAAAAAAGCTCATGTTTTTACGTTTAAGACGAATAACAATTTTTGCTCCATTGGTATTAGGCCTGTTAATCCTGTTACTACCTTTAGGTTCATTATATAGACT
>NZ_JANEWH010000094.1:0-19322 GCF_028069715.1 Kluyvera sp. Awk 3
ACATAAAAGGTGCTCTCACCTGGGTAGATATCGGTAATCACCTGTTTAAGCTGCGGAAGCGTCATGTTTTCCTGTTCAGCGTGACGTTCGGTGAGGGTATCCAGGGTTACGGTTGAGGTGGCAAGGACTTCAATCGTGCAGAAGTACCCGTCATCTTCATAGCGCCCGACACGTAAAATATCGCCGGTTTTGAAATGGGATTCTGCCGCATCGCGCAGCGTAATAGTCTTGCGACCGGCAACAATGTCATCCTGAAAGCGCTGAAAAAAAGTGATGTCGTTAGGCTGCATGGTATTATTCCCTTTAGGTTTTCAAATTAACGAGTATCCACCACCGTGAGCATGTTCTCCCACGCCGCTATCGCCAGCCTCAATAATCTTGAGATGATGGTCTATCACTATGTCATCAAAAATCGCGACACGGTAATGTACATGACCATTCGTGAACTGGCCGACGCGGCGGGCGTCTCCACCACCACGGTGATGCGCTTCTGCCGCAAGCTCAACTGCGATGGCTACTCGGAGTTTCGCGTTCGCTTCAAATTATATCTGGAGCAGGAAGAACCGCAGCAGACTAATTTCGGCGCCAGTGAAATTATCAGCTTTTTCAAAAGCGTCAATAATGATGAGTTTGATAAACTGCTCGACCGCGCAGTCGACGTTATTCTCGCCTCTGAGCGTATTATTTTTGTCGGTGCGGGAACTTCGGGGTCATTAGCAAAATATGGCGCCAGGTTCTTTTCTAATATTGGGAAATTCAGCAACCATATCGATGATCCTTATTTTCCGGTCACCAATGATATGGCCAAAAATGCGCTGGCGATCGTTCTCTCCGTCTCTGGCGAAACCGAAGAGATCCTGCGTTTCGCCAGCCAGTTTAGTCTGCACCACTGCAAAGTCATGTCGATCACCAGCCATGAACACTCGCGCCTGGCGAAGCTGGCGGATTTCAATCTCTCCTGGCACGTATCACAAACGCGTATTGCAGGCGTTTACGATATTACGACGCAGATTCCGGTTATCTATATTCTGGAATCCTTAGGCCGCAAACTGGCGAAGAAATTAGCATAAAAATACAGGGTGTTTTTTCGATGTAACATATGCCCTGTGGGGTAATTTGTTATATCGTGACATTTAATATTCCTTTGTTAGACTCAGATTTATTAAGCCTAATCGATGAGCCATAGCAAAGATGAAAAAACTGACCTTACCGAAAGATTTTTTATGGGGTGGCGCAGTTGCCGCGCACCAGGTTGAAGGCGGCTGGAATAAAGGCGGCAAAGGCCCCAGCATCTGTGACGTCCTCACCGGTGGCGCGCACGGCGTACCACGCGAAATTACTCAGGAAGTAGTGCCGGGTAAATACTATCCCAACCACGAAGCCATCGACTTCCACGGCCACTATAAAGAAGACATCAAACTGTTCGCCGAGATGGGCTTCAAATGCTTCCGCACGTCAATTGCGTGGACCCGTATCTTCCCGAACGGCGATGAAAGCCAGCCCAACGAAGAAGGGCTGAAATTCTACGACGATATGTTCGATGAGCTGCTCAAATACAACATTGAGCCGGTGATTACCCTCTCCCACTTTGAAATGCCGCTGCACCTGGTGCAGCAGTACGGCGGCTGGACTAACCGTAAAGTTGTTGATTTCTTTGTGCGTTTCGCGGAAGTGGTGTTTGAACGCTACAAGAGCAAGGTCAAATACTGGATGACCTTCAATGAAATTAACAACCAGCGCAACTGGCGCGCGCCGCTGTTCGGCTACTGCTGCTCCGGCGTGGTCTACACCGAACATGAAAACCCAGAAGAGACCATGTACCAGGTGCTGCACCATCAGTTCGTGGCCAGCGCCCTCGCCGTGAAAGCCGCGCGTCGCATCAACCCGGAGATGAAAGTCGGCTGCATGCTGGCGATGGTGGCGCTCTATCCATTCTCCTGCAAGCCGGAAGATGTGATGTTCGCCCAGGAATCGATGCGTGAACGCTATGTGTTTACCGACGTGCAGCTGCGCGGCTACTACCCGAGCTACGTGCTCAACGAATGGGAACGCCGTGGCTTCAACATCAAGATGGAAGCCGGCGATGAGGCCATTCTGCGTGAAGGCACCTGCGACTACCTCGGCTTTAGCTACTACATGACCAACGCCGTGAAGGCAGAAGGCGGCAGCGGCGATGCCATTTCCGGCTTTGAAGGCAGCGTGCCGAACCCGCACGTAAAAGCCTCCGACTGGGGCTGGCAGATTGACCCGGTCGGCCTGCGCTATTCACTGTGCGAACTGTACGAGCGTTATCAGAAGCCGCTGTTTATCGTGGAAAACGGCTTCGGTGCCTACGATAAAGTGGAAGAAGACGGCAGCATCAACGATGACTACCGTATCGATTATCTGCGCGCGCACGTTGAAGAGATGATGAAAGCGGTAACCTATGACGGCGTCGACCTGATGGGCTACACGCCATGGGGCTGCATCGACTGCGTCTCGTTCACCACCGGGCAGTACAGCAAGCGCTATGGCTTCATCTATGTGAACAAGCACGACGATGGTACGGGCGATATGTCGCGTTCACGTAAGAAGAGTTTTGAGTGGTATAAAGCGGTGATTGCCAGCAACGGCGAGAATCTGTAAACGGTTTTCCCCTCACCCTAACCCTCTCCCCAAGGGGAGAGGGGACCGTTCGTGCAAATGCTGACGTCTGCTTTTCTCCCTCGCCCCTTTGGGGAGAGGGCCGGGGTGAGGGGGGCAAACCGCACTACTTCCCACCTGCCAGCTCAATAAAACTTCCTGTCACGTAAGACGCCTTGTCGCTCAGCAACCAGACAATCGCCTGCGCCACCTCTTCCGGCTGCCCGCCGCGCTGCATCGGCAGAACGGATTTTACCCGGTCAACGCGCCCCGGCTCTCCGCCGTCGGCATGCATTTCGGTATAGATAAAGCCCGGCCTGACGCCGTTCACGCGGATCCCCTGCGCCGCCACTTCAATCGACAGCCCGGTGGTCAGCGTATCAATCGCCCCTTTCGACGCGGCATAGTCGACGTACTCGCCCGGCGATCCAAGCCGCGCGGCAGCCGAGGAGACGTTGACGATCGCTCCGCCCTTCCCGCCGTGCGGTATCGCCATACGCTTTACCGCTTCCCGACAGCACAGGAAATAGCCGGTCACGTTGGTGGTTAACACTCGATTAATCCGCTCTGCGGTTAACGCCTCTACGCGGCTTTGGGTGAACAACACTCCGGCATTATTTACCAACGCCATCAACGGTTCCGGTTGCTTGTCGAGCAGGGCAAACATCGCTTCCACCTGTGCTTCATCGCCAATATCCGCCTGCACCGCAAAGGCGTTACCGCCTGCCGCTGTAATGGCATTGACGACCTCTCCCGCCGCCTGCGCGTTCTGGTGGTAATTCACCGCCACCGTATACCCTTCCTGTGCCAGCAGTAGCGCGGTAGCCCGGCCAATTCCCCGGCTGGCGCCGGTCACTAATGCAAGTGCCATGCATTTCTCCCAAAAAATAAAGGCGCCGTAGCGCCTTTAAAAGATAGTGCAATCAGTTGATTACTGGTATTCGCTCATCGGTACGCAGGAGCAGAACAGGTTACGGTCGCCGTACACGTCATCAAGACGTTTTACGGTCGGCCAGTATTTGTTCGCCATGCCCGCCGGGAAGACGGCCAGCTCGCGGCTATAGCCGTGATTCCACTCGGCCACCAGCTCATTCTGGGTGTGCGGAGAGTTCACCAGCGGGTTATCTTCCAGCGTCCACTCGCCCGCTTTCACACGGTCGATTTCGCTGCGAATCGCCAGCATCGCGTCGATAAAGCGGTCCAGTTCAGCTTTGCCTTCAGATTCCGTCGGCTCAACCATCAGGGTTCCCGCCACCGGGAAGGACATGGTTGGCGCGTGGAAACCGTAGTCGATCAGGCGCTTAGCAATATCCAGCTCACTGATGCCGGTCTCTTCTTTCAGCGGACGAATATCCAGAATACATTCATGCGCCACGTGCCCCTGGCTGCCGGTATACAGCACCGGATAAGCGTCTTTCAGGCGGGTCGCAATGTAGTTGGCGTTGAGGATCGCCACCTGGCTTGCCTGCTTCAGCCCTTCCGCGCCCATCATGCGGATGTACATCCAGCTGATTGGCAGAATCGACGCGCTGCCGAACGGCGCCGCGGACACCGCGCCCTGACGAGTCAGCATGCCTTCAATGTGCACCACGCTGTGGCCCGGCACGAACGGTGCCAGATGCGATTTCACGCCGATAGGCCCCATGCCCGGGCCGCCGCCGCCGTGCGGAATGCAGAAGGTTTTGTGCAGGTTGAGGTGCGAAACGTCCGCGCCGATAAAGCCCGGAGAAGTAATCCCCACCTGAGCGTTCATATTCGCGCCATCGAGGTAAACCTGGCCGCCGAACTGGTGCACGATTTCGCACACTTCACGGATGGTCTCTTCGTACACGCCGTGGGTGGACGGATAGGTAACCATGATGCAGGAAAGATTGTCTGCGTGCTGCTCCGCTTTCGCGCGCAGATCCGCCAGATCGATGTTGCCGTTCTTATCGCAGGCTACCACTACCACCTGCATACCCGCCATCTGTGCAGAAGCCGGGTTAGTACCGTGGGCAGAACTTGGGATCAGGCAGATATCACGATGACCGTCGTTGCGGCTTTCATGATAGTGACGAATCGCCAGCAGGCCCGCGTATTCGCCCTGTGCGCCCGAGTTCGGCTGCATGCACAGCGCGTCGTAGCCGGTCAGTTTCACCAGCCACTCGGAAAGCTGACCGATCATCTGATGATAGCCCTCGGCCTGCTCAACCGGGCAGAACGGGTGCAGTTCGGCAAATTCCGGCCAGGTGATGGGGATCATCTCCGCTGCGGCGTTCAGCTTCATGGTGCAGGAACCCAGCGGGATCATCGCCTGGTTCAGCGCCAGATCTTTACGCTCCAGCGAGTGCATATAGCGCATCATCTCGGTTTCGCTGTGGTAGCGATTAAAGACCGGATGCGCGAGGATCGCATCATCACGCAGCATGCTGCTCTGAATGGAACGGCTGTCGAGCGCCACGTCTTTATCGAGTGTATCGATATCCAGACCATGGTTTTCGCCGAGGATCACGTTAAACAGCGCCAGCACGTCTTCACGGGTGGTGGTTTCGTTCAGGGTCACGCCGACGGCATTAATAATGTCGCTACGCAGGTTAATTTCGGCAGCCTGCGCGCGTGCCAGCACCGCCGCTTTATCCGCCACTTCCACGCACAGGGTATCGAAGAAGTGCGCATGGCGCAGTTTCAGCCCTTTCTGCTGCAGGCCGGTCGCCAGAATATCGGTCAGGCGGTGAATGCGGTTCGCGATGCGTTTCAGGCCAACCGGGCCGTGGAAGACCGCGTACAGGCTGGCAATGTTGGCCAGCAGCACCTGCGAGGTGCAGATGTTGGAGTTGGCTTTCTCGCGGCGAATATGCTGCTCGCGAGTCTGCATCGCCATGCGCAGCGCGGTATTGCCCGCCGCATCTTTCGATACGCCGATAATACGGCCCGGCATGGCGCGTTTGAATTCATCTTTAGCGGCAAAGAATGCCGCGTGCGGGCCACCGTAGCCCATCGGAACGCCGAAGCGTTGGGCAGAGCCGAAGACAATGTCCGCGCCCTGTTTGCCCGGTGCGGTTAACAGCACCAGCGCCATAAAGTCGGCGGCAACGCTCACCACCACTTTGCGGGATTTCAGTTCAGCAATCAGTTTGCTGTAATCATGCACTTCGCCGGTAGTGCCCACCTGCTGCAGCAGCACGCCAAAGACATCCTGGTGTTCCAGCGCTTTGTCGGCATCATCGACGATAACGTCAAAACCAAAGGTTTCCGCACGAGTACGAACTACGTCCAGCGTTTGCGGATGCACGTCAGCCGCGACGAAGAAGCGATTTGCGTTCTTCAGCTTGCTCACGCGCTTGGCCATCGCCATCGCTTCCGCGGCGGCGGTCGCTTCATCCAGCAGGGAAGCGGAAGCCATATCAAGACCGGTCAGATCCAGCGTGACCTGCTGGAAGTTAAGCAGCGCTTCAAGGCGGCCCTGAGACACTTCCGGTTGATACGGAGTATAAGCGGTGTACCAGCCCGGGTTTTCCAGCATATTGCGCAGGATAACCGGCGGCAGCTGCACCGGGGTGTAACCCATGCCAATATACGACTTAAAGCGCTTGTTACGACCCGCAATCGCCTTCAGCTCCGCCAGCGCGGCGAATTCTGTGGTGGCCTCGCCTACCTGCGGCGGCGTGGCAAGCTGGATATCTTTCGGCACGATCTGTTCAATCAGTGCGTTGAGTGAATCCGCGCCAACCGTTTTGAGCATCTCTTGCTGCTGCTGGGCGTCCGGCCCGATGTGACGTTCAATAAACGCGCCACGGTTTTCAAGCTGGCTTAAAGTCTGTGTCATGAGCGATGGTTCCTGAAACGTGCGGTGATTTTAAGATTTCATCTTCCAGAGGAAGAGGTTTGGGGTGACAGTGCGAACATACCCTCACCCCGGCCCTCTCCCTCCGGGAGAGGGGGGAAAACCGTTATTCGTCTTCTAACAGGGCTTCGTATGCGGTCGCGTCCAGCAGTGCGGCGACTTCCGCTTCATCGCTGGCCTTGATCTTGAAGATCCAACCGCCGGCGTACGGTTCGCTGTTTACCAGCTCCGGTGAATCACCCAGCTCTTCGTTAACCGCAACGATTTCGCCGCTGATTGGCGCGTAGATATCGGAAGCCGCTTTCACAGACTCCGCTACCGCGCAGTCGTCGCCCGCGCTGACGGTCGCGCCGACTTCCGGCAGGTCAACAAACACCATGTCGCCCAGTAACTCCTGCGCGTGCTCGGTGATACCCACGGTGTAGCTGCCGTCGGCTTCTTTGCGCAGCCATTCGTGTTCTTTACTGTATTTCAGTTCTGCTGGTACGTTGCTCATCAAAAAATCTCCAGAATAATAATCGGTTACGCCACGGCCTTGCCGTTACGTACAAAAACAGGTTTGGTGACCTTCACCGGCATTTCACGGTTACGGATTTGCACAATCGCCGTCTCGCCAATGCCCTGAGGGACGCGAGCCAGCGCAATACTATGGCCTAAGGTCGGCGAGAAAGTCCCGCTGGTGATCACACCTTCACGCGCATTGCCGTTAGCATCGGTAAAACGTACCGGCAGTTCGCCGCGCAGCACGCCTTTTTCGGTCATCACCAGGCCCACCAATTGTTCGGTGCCTTTCTCACGTTCGATCTCCAGCACGTCGCGACCGATAAAGTTGCGATCGGCCGGTTCCCAGGCGATGGTCCAGCCCATATTGGCCGCCAGCGGAGAGATGCCTTCGTCCATCTCCTGTCCGTACAGGTTCATACCGGCTTCCAGACGCAGCGTATCGCGTGCGCCCAGGCCGCAAGGCTTCACGCCCGCCTGGACCAGCTGCTGCCAGAAATCCGCCGCCTGCGCTTTCGGCAGGGCAATTTCATAGCCCGCTTCGCCGGTATAGCCGGTGGTGGCGATAAAGAAATCGCCCGCCTGCACGCCGAAGAACGGCTTCATGCCTTCTACCGCATGGCGCTGTTCATCGCTAAACAGCGTGCCCGCTTTCGCCTGCGCGTTTGGCCCCTGCACCGCAATCAGCGACAGGTCGTCACGAACGGTGATATCAATGGCATAAGGTTCAGCGTGTTGGGTAATCCAGGAGAGGTCTTTTTCGCGGGTGGCGGAGTTAACGACGAGGCGGAAGAAATCTTCGGTGAGGTAGTAAACGATCAGGTCATCAATCACGCCGCCCGATGCGTTCAACATCCCGCTATAAAGCGCTTTGCCGGGTTTGGTGAGCTTCGCCACGTCGTTGGCCAGCAGATAGCGCAGAAACTCGCGGGTGCGCGGGCCGTGCAAATCGACGATCGTCATATGCGACACATCGAACATCCCGGCGTCGGTACGCACCGCATGGTGCTCATCAATCTGCGACCCATAGTGCAGCGGCATCATCCAGCCGTGGAAATCCACCATACGCGCGCCACATAACACGTGCTGGTCATACAAAGGCGTTTGTTGAGCCATCATGTCCTCGTTGAATATATCGCACCACAAAAACACGCGCCGACGCCCGTCCAGGCACCGACGCAAACGTTCTCTTTTCCCTGAACTTACCACCGAACACCGTGCTAAACCATCAGGAAAAAAGGGACATCACATTAGCTTATGACCAAAAGTCGCCAAAAAGCATACAGAGGAATCGACTGGAAAAAAGCGAATTACACCACATTTAATTAACAATAATGGTTAACAATTCAGCATAAGATAATATTTCCTGCGAAAAACAGGGCGACTTTCCCGTAACATAAAATTTGATGGATTAATAAAACTAATGCGAAAAAATGGGTGAAATTAGAATTTTTCAAATGAGGGGGAAGACTCCCGGTGGAACCACCGGGAGTAAAAGTGTGAGCGACTTAACGAAGCCACTCCGGCAGGTCATTGAGGCCCATCGCCTGACGGATCAACTGTGGTTTTACGCCGGGCAGCGTATCGGCGAGTTTAAGACCAATATCGCGCAGCAGTTTTTTCGCCGGGTTCTCACCGGCAAACAGTTCGCGGAAGCCCTGCATTCCCGCCAGCATCAGCGCGGCGCTGTGTTTGCGGCTGCGTTCGTAGCGACGCAGATAAAAATGTTGGCCGATATCTTTCCCCTGCGCGTGCAGACGTTTCAGCTCTTCAATCAACTCGGCGGCATCCATAAAGCCCAGGTTAACCCCCTGCCCCGCCAACGGATGAATGGTGTGCGCCGCATCGCCAACCAGCGCCAGACGGTGCGCGGCAAACTGACGCGCGTAACGCCCGGTCAGCGGGTAAACCTGCCGCTCGCTCTCCACCCGACACAGGCCAAGACGGTTATCAAAAGCAATATTCAGCGCTTTGTTGAACTCGCTTTCCTCCGCCTGCTGCATCCGCTGCGCCTCTTCCGGCGACAGCGACCAGACGATAGAACACAAATGCGGATCGCTGAGCGGCAGAAAAGCCAGAATGCCGTCGCCGTGGAAACTCTGACGCGCTACCGCCTCGTGCGGCGCATCAGTGCGAACGGTCGCCACCAGCGCGTGATGGCGATAGTCCCAGAAAGTCAGCGGAATATCGGCTTTACTACGCAGCCAGGAGTTGGCGCCATCGGCCCCTACCACCAGACGTGCGGTCAGCATGCCGCCGTCTTTCAGCGTCAGAAACGCTTCGTTTTCGCCCCAGGCGACCTGCTGCAATTCCGCAGGCGCCATCAGGGTGATATCCGCGCTACGCTCGGCTTTCTGCCACAGTGCATGATGAATAACCGCATTTTCGACGATATGCCCCAGATGGCTGTAACCCATGCTGCGATCGTCAAACGCAATGCGGCCAAAACTGTCTTTATCCCACACTTCCATGCCGTGGTAGCGGCTGGCGCGCTGGGCGACAATCGCCTGCCAGACATCCAGCTTTGACAGCAGCTTCTCGCTGCCGGCATTAATGGCGGATACGCGCAGCGCAGGCGGCGCATCGGCGGCCAACGCTTGCGGTAACGATTGTTCCAGCACGGCAACCCGCAGGCCGCTGCCCTGTAAACCGCAGGCCACCGCCAGCCCGACCATACCACCGCCTACGATGGCAACATCAACACTTTGCACATTCACTCCTTACAGCTCTTAACGGGCGACCCAGCCCAGCGTCCGCTGCGCCAGCACATCACGGGCAGGGGTAAATAATTCCATCGCCATCAGCCCCACGTTGCGCCCGACAACCAGCGGGGCCCAACGGTTAGCAAACAGATGCACCAGCCCATCGGTAACGCCGATGGTGGCGGCTTTATCCTCCGCCCGCTGACGCTGGTACTGGCAGAGCAACGCATAGTCGCCGATATCCTGACGCGCGGCATGCGCCTGCGCCAGGTTTTCTGCCAGCGTCATCACATCGCGCAAGCCAAGGTTAAACCCCTGTCCGGCGATAGGATGCAGCGTTTGCGCAGCATTACCTACCAGCGCCAGACGGTGCGAAACCGTACGTGTCGCGGTGGTCAGAGAGAGAGGGTATACGTTTCGCGCGCCGACCTGAGTGATACGACCTAAACGCCAGCCGAACGCACGTTGTAATTCGTCACAGAAACGTGAATCGGACCAGCCGAGCACTTCATCATGGCGTTCCCGCGGATGGCACCACACCAGTGAACAGCGGTTCTGCGACATCGGCAGCATCGCTAGCGGGCCATGTTCGGTAAAGCGTTCAAACGCGCGCCCCTGATGCGGGATAGCGGTAGTGACGTTCGCAATCACCGCCAGCTGGTTATACGGCTCCTGCTGCCAGTGAATTCCGCACCGTTCACCTAGCGTTGATCGCGAGCCATCGGCCGCCACCAGCAGCTTGCCGTGCAGCGTTTCGCCGTTATCCAACGTGACGCTGACGCCGTCAGTCTGCCGCTCAACCTGCGCAACGCGCGATGGGCAGTGTAGCGTCACACCGGGAGCGCGGCGCAGCAGGCCGAACAATCGCTGACCAACGTCGTGGAGTTCAACCACGTTGCCCAGCGCCACCAGACGATAGTCCTGCGCCTCCAGCGTAACAAACCCGGCGTGGCCGCGATCGCTCACGTGAACGGTGGTTATCGGGGTAGCGCAGTCGGCAATCGCCTGCCACAGGTTAATCTTCGTCAGCTGTTGGCAGGTGCCCGCAGCCAGCGCGATCGCCCTGGCATCAAAGCCCGGATGCTGTGCGGCGTCGATATCCGCTGCTTCAACCAGATGCACCGGCAGACGACCCGCCGTCAGCTGCGATACCGCCAGCGCCAGCGTGGCGCCGGTCATCCCGCCGCCGACAATAATCAGGCTCATAGCTGGCGTGCCGCCGCCATCAGCGCCTCAATGTCGTCCGCATTCTTCACGACGCTCGCCGTCAGGTTTTCATTACCGTCTTCGGTAATCAGGATGTCGTCTTCAATACGAACACCGATGCCGCGGTACTCCGCCGGTACGTCCGCGTCCGGCGCAATATACAAGCCCGGTTCAACGGTCAGCACCATGCCTGGCTCCAGTACGCGAGAGCGGTCAGCGCCGTATACGCCCACATCGTGAACGTCCAGCCCCAGCCAGTGGCTCAGGCCATGCATAAAGTACGGGCGGTGCGCGTTATCGGCGATCAACTGATCAATCTCGCCTTTGAGGATCCCCAGACCGTGCAGCCCGGTCACCATGATACGCACCACTTCGCCGGTAACTTCCTGAATGGAAGTGCCCGGACGGTACAGCTCGAGCGCCTTGTACAGCGACGCCAGCACGATGTCGTAAATAGCGCGCTGCGCCGGGGTGAATTTGCCATTTACCGGGAAGGTACGGGTGATGTCACCGGCGTAGCCTTTGTATTCGCAGCCCGCGTCAATCAGCACCAGCTCGCCATCGCGCAGTTCCGATTCATTTTCGGTGTAGTGCAGAATGCAGCCGTTTTCACCGCCGCCGACGATGGTGTTGTAAGACGGGTAGCGCGCGCCGTGGCGAGTAAATTCGTGCAGAATCTCGCCTTCCAGCTGATATTCAAACATCCCAGGACGGCATTTTTCCATGGCGCGAGTATGCGCCAGCGCGCTGATTTCACCGGCGCGGCGCAGGATATCAATCTCTTCGCTGTCCTTGAACAGGCGCATTTCGTGCACCATCGGACGCCAGTCGATCATCGCGTCCGGCGCGGTCAGATTCTGGCGCGAACCTTTGCGCAGTTTATCCAGCGCGGTGAAGACAATCTCATCAGCCCAGGCATATTCCCCCTGCGCGTGATAAATCACGTCGAGGCCGTTCAGCAACTGGAACAACTGCTGGTTGATTTCACTGAATGCCAGCGCGCGGTCAACGCCCAGTTTTTCCGGCGCCGCGTCCTGCCCTAAGCGGCGGCCAAACCAGATTTCCGCCGTCAGGTCGCGAACGCGGTTGAACAGCACGCTGTGATTGTGGGTGTCATCGCTTTTAATCAGCACCAGCAAGGCTTCCGGCTCGTTAAAGCCGGTGAAGTACCAGAAATCGCTGTTCTGGCGATAGGGATACTCAGAATCCGCGCTGCGCGTCACCTCTGGCGCGGCAAAAATCAGCGCCGCGCTGCCTGGCTTCATTTGCGCCAGCAGTGCCTGGCGGCGGCGGAGAAACGCTTGCTGTGTCATGACATCTCCTTTCAATCCCTTCGCGCTGCGACGAGCAGAGCAGGTATTATGTTTAGTGTAAGGTTGGTTTCCGGACTTCCGGTGCCGTCGGCTGCGGATGGGTGAAAGTATCGTGGCACAGCAGCGCCGCTACGCGAACGTATTCGATAATTTCTTCCAGCGACATCTCCAGCTCTTCCTGATCTTCATCTTCTTCATAGCCAAGTTGCGCAATATTTCGAAGATCGTCAATGGCTTCGCCCGCTTCTCCCTTCACTTTATCCAGCTTCGGCTGAACCATCCCCAACCCAAGCAGGAAGTGATTCACCCAGCCGGAGAGCGCATCGGCGCGGTCAAACACGCTGACGTCGTCGCCTTCAGGCAGATAAAGCTGAAAAAGGAAGCCGTCATCTTCCAGTGCGTCGCTGGTGGCCGAATGCATGGAGCGCAGTGATTCAGCAAGCTCGTGGCCAAACGCCAGACCTTCGTTAGTCAGGTCGTGAACCAGCGGCTGCCATGAGCTGTCGTTGTTTCCGCCGCAAAGCAGACCGCTGAGCAGGCCGTGCATTTCCGCAGGCGTCAGGCCTACCCCTTGTTGGTTTAACAGCTGGTTCAGCAGAGTGTAACCAGGCATTTCGTTCTGTATAGACATGCGCATTCGTCATTGTTGGGTGGAATTCATGGTATGCTACCACTTTGGACCCTGGAGATACCAGAAAAGGGCTTGTAAGTTCATACCAGGGTAGCTATAGTGTCGCCCCTTCACATCCTGAGAGTGAAGGACGCGCAGTCAATCAGCAGGAAGGTGGCATGTCTGCACAACCCGTCGATATCCAAATTTTTGGCCGTTCACTGCGAGTGAATTGCCCGCCTGAACAAAGAGATGCTTTGAATCAGGCCGCGGACGATCTGAATCAGCGGTTGCAAGATCTGAAAGAACGCACTAGAGTCACAAATACTGAGCAGCTGGTTTTCATCGCCGCGTTGAACATCAGCTACGAGTTAACTCAGGAAAGGGCGAAAACGCGTGACTATGCTTCAAGCATGGAACAGCGCATTCGGATGCTACAACAGACCATTGAACAGGCATTGCTTGACCAGGGTCGCATATCCGATAAATCAGCACCAAACTTTGAATAACACTTTGCAGTTTACTATGGTAGAGTGACTGTGAAGAAAAAATTTCTCTGAGATGTTCGCAAGCGGGCCAGTCCCCTGAGCCGATATTTCATACCACAAGAATGTGGCGCTCCATGGTTGGTGAGCATGCTCGGTCCGTCCGAGAAGCCTTAAAACTGTGACGACGCATTCACCTTGAACCAAGGGTTCAAGGGTTACAGCCTGCGGCGGCATCTCGGAGATTCCCCTTCTACCTACCCGGTCTTATGACGCACTCATCTGAGCAACAAAACTCCCGACAAAACATTCGCCAGATTATCCGGCAACGTCGTCGTGCGCTCACACTCCAGCAGCAGATTCTCTACGGCGAACAGGCCGCAGATCGCATGATGGCCTGGCCTCCGGTGGTGATGGCAAAAACCGTTGCGCTGTTTTTATCATTTGACGGCGAGCTCGACACCCAGCCCTTAATTGAACAGCTCTGGCGCGCGGGCAAACGCGTATACCTGCCTGTGCTTCACCCGTTCAGCCCCGGCAACCTGCTGTTTCTGCACTACCATCCGCACAGTGAGCTGGTCGTTAACCGCTTGAAAATCCACGAGCCGAGGCTTGATGTGCGTGACGTTCTGCCGCTCGCTAATCTCGACGTGCTGATAACGCCGCTGGTCGCCTTTGATGAACAAGGGCAGCGGTTAGGCATGGGCGGCGGTTTTTATGACCGCACGCTGCAAAACTGGCAGCAGCACGGCATCCAGCCCGTCGGCTACGCCCACGATTGCCAGCAGGTTGACACGCTGCCGGTCGAGCAGTGGGATATCCCTCTTCCCGCGGTGATCACACCGTCAAAAGTCTGGCAGTGGTAGGCCCTTTCAGGCAATTGACAGCGTCGTTTTTTTGACCTACATTCCTCGGTAAAGGGTGAGGGAGGCGAACCTCTCTCCTGCGTTCATACTGTTAATATGCTGGCAGAGCGATGATTAACAGAATCAGCAGTATGATGAAGAGTCTCATCATTGTCCCTTTCCTTTCAGGGCCCCTGCTTCGGTAGGGGCTTTGCCGTTTCAGCCCCCTGCTGAGCCCCCATCGTAAATCCCTTTGGCTAAGACACAATGCGCGGCAATGCCTTTAATCACCGTTTGCGGCGAGGTGCGTAAAGTGAATGTACGCGTTGCAAAAAAGCGAAAAAAAACGGGCAGACCTATGGCCTGCCCGTTTCATCAGTGCGGGAAAATCAGTACAGCAGGCGGGCGCGAACGGTGCCAGGAATCGCCTTCATGCTCTGCAGCGCTTTCTGCGCCACATCCTCTTCGGCTTCAATATCGATAACCACGTAGCCCATCTGCGGCGTGGTTTGCAGATACTGCGCGGCGATGTTAACGCCCTGCTCGGCGAAAATCTGGTTCAGCGCGGTCAGCACGCCAGGACGGTTTTCGTGGATATGCAGCAGACGACGACCACCGTGCAGCGGCAGCGATACTTCCGGGAAGTTCACAGCAGACAGCGTAGAGCCGTTGTCAGAGTACTTAATCAGTTTACCCGCCACTTCCAGGCCGATATTCTCCTGCGCTTCCTGAGTTGAACCGCCGATGTGCGGCGTCAGGATCACGTTGTCGAATTCGCACAGCGGCGAGGTGAACGGGTCGCTGTTGGTCGCCGGCTCGGTTGGGAAGACGTCGATGGCCGCCCCCGCCAGATGCTTACGCGCCAGCGCGTCGCACAGCGCCGGAATGTCCACCACCGTACCACGCGCGGCGTTAATCAACAGCGAACCAGGCTTCATCAGCGCCAGCTCTTCCGCGCCCATCATATTTTTGGTGGAGGCGTTCTCCGGTACGTGCAGACTCACCACATCGCTCATGTTCAACAGGTCGGATAGATGCTGTACCTGAGTCGCGTTACCTAGTGGCAATTTGCTTTCAATATCATAGAAGTAGACATGCATCCCCAGCGATTCCGCCAGAATGCCGAGCTGGGTACCGATGTGGCCGTAGCCGATAATGCCCAGCTTTTTACCACGCGCTTCATAGGAGCCCGCGGCCAGTTTGTTCCACACACCGCGGTGTGCTTTGGCGTTGGCTTCCGGAATGCCACGCAGCAGCAGCAGCAGTTCGCCAATCACCAGCTCAGCAACGGAACGCGTATTGGAGAACGGCGCGTTGAACACCGGTACGCCGCGTTTAGCCGCGGCTTTCAGATCCACCTGGTTGGTGCCGATGCAGAAGCAGCCTACGGCAACCAGTTTCTCAGCAACAGCGAAGATCTCTTCCGTCAGTTGAGTACGGGAACGCAGGCCGATGAAGTGGGCATCACGGGCAGACTCTTTCAGCTGTTCGCTATCCAGCGCACCCTTGTGAAATTCGATATTGGTGTAACCTGCTGCGCGAAGGCTATCCAGCGCCTTCTGGTGTACGCCTTCAACCAGCAGAAATTTAATTTTGTCTTTTTCCAGTGATACCTTAGCCATTTCCCCGTCCCGTCTTTGTTTTACTGATGTTGTGGTGAACGAAAGTTCACCTAAGCAACATATCAAAAAAAATTATTGCGGCAATATGAACGTTTGCGTCGGCAACATGAGGAAGCCTCACGCAGAGGGAAATGCCAGCATAAAATGCTAAACGGGAAGATAAATGTGGGATGTTAATCAGGCGGAAGATTGAAATGTGACACAAGTCACCAAATTCAGCCTCAATAAAAAAAACAGGGGAATTTGTCATTCCCCTGAGTCAGATCATTTAGTAATGGTTTTCACGCCGTCGGCGGTACCAATCAACGCGACGTCGGCGCCGCGGTTGGCGAACAGGCCCACGGTCACAACGCCAGGGATGCCGTTGATCGCATTTTCCAGCGCGATGGCATCGAGAATCTCCAGGCCATGCACGTCGAGGATCACGTTGCCGTTATCGGTCACCACGCCCTGACGATATTCTGGACGACCGCCAAGCTTCACCAGCTCGCGCGCCACGGCGCTGCGCGCCATCGGGATCACTTCTACCGGCAGCGGGAATTGGCCCAGGATATCCACCTGCTTGGAGGCATCGGCGATGCAGATAAACTTATCGGCCACCGAGGCGATGATTTTCTCACGCGTCAGCGCCGCGCCGCCGCCTTTAATCATCTGCATGTGACCGTTAATTTCATCCGCACCGTCCACGTAGATGCCCAGACGGTCAACTTCGTTCAGGTCGAAAACGGTGATGCCGAGGCTTTTCAGCTTCTCGGTTGAGGCATCAGAGCTTGAGACCGCGCCCTCGATTTGTCCTTTCATCGTGCCCAGCGCATCAATAAAGTGCGCCGCGGTAGAGCCCGTGCCTACGCCGACAATCGTACCCGGCTGTACGTATTGAAGGGCCGCCCAGCCTACTGCTTTTTTCAGTTCATCCTGCGTCATGATCGTTATCGCCTGTGGTGTCATCAACTGCCGCGCATTATAGAACAGAACCCCGGCATAATTCGACCCATGGACCAGGCGAATAAAAGATGTAACTCGTGAAGAACTTCACAGTAAATGGCAAATTAATTTCGTCTGTATCCAGGGTAAATTTATGTCATAGTGCTTGATAACACCTACAGGGGAGTATTTCAGAGCAATGAAACGTCCGGACTACAGAACACTACAGGCGCTGGATGCCGTTATCAGGGAACGTGGGTTTGAGCGCGCCGCGCAGAAACTGTGCATCACTCAGTCCGCCGTTTCTCAGCGCATTAAGCAGCTTGAGAATATGTTCGGGCAGCCGCTGCTGGTTCGCACCGTCCCACCGCGCCCAACGGAACAAGGACAAAAGCTGCTGGCGTTGCTGCGTCAGGTTGAGCTGCTGGAAGAAGAGTGGCTGGGTGACGAGCAAACCGGCTCCACGCCGCTGCTGCTGTCGCTGGCGGTCAACGCCGACAGTCTGGCAACCTGGCTGCTGCCTGCCCTCGCAGACGTGCTGGCAAACTCCCCTATTCGCCTGAACCTTCAGGTTGAGGACGAAACGCGTACCCAGGAACGTCTGCGTCGCGGTGAAGTGGTTGGCGCGGTGAGTATTCAGCCGCAGGCGCTGCCAAGTTGCCTGGTCGATCAGCTCGGTGCGCTGGACTATCTGTTTGTCGGCTCCAAAGCGTTCGCCGAGCGCTACTTCCCGAACGGCGTAACTCGCTCTGCGCTGCTGAAAGCGCCAGCCGTGGCCTTTGACCATCTGGACGATATGCATCAGGCGTTTTTACAGCAAAACTTTGACCTGCCGCCGGGCAGCGTGCCGTGCCATATCGTTAATTCATCGGAAGCCTTCGTACAGCTGGCTCGTCAAGGCACCACCTGCTGCATGATTCCACATCTGCAAATCGAGAAAGAGTTAGCCAACGGTGAGCTTATCGACCTTACGCCAGGACTGTTCCAGCGCCGGATGCTGTACTGGCACCGCTTTGCGCCGGAAAGCCGTATGATGCGCAAAGTCACCGATGCGCTGTTGGCTTATGGGCATAAAGTGTTGCGTCAGGACTAAAGCAAAGAAAAACCCCTCGCGTCGCGAGGGGTTGGCAGGATTACTTCGCAGCGGCTGGTGCCGGAACGGCTGCTGGTGCCGCAGCCTGTTCTGGCTGCAACTGGAAGACGACATCCACCTGGTCATCAAACTGAATAGTCGGCTGCTCGTAAGTTTCCTGGGCGGAAACCGGCGCGGCATCGGCCTTCATCATGCGAACCATCGGGCTTGGCTGGTAGTTAGAGACGTGGTAACGCACGCTGTAAACCGGCCCCAGTTTGCTGTGGAAGCCTGCAGCGAGAGATTGCGCCTGATGAATAGCATCATCAATTGCCGCTTTACGCGCTTTGTCTTTGTAAGCATCCGGTTTCGCCACACCCAGCGATACAGAACGAATCTCGTTTAACCCAGCTTTTAACGCGCCATCCAGCAGCGAGTTCAGCTTATCCAATTGGCGCAGCGTTACTTCGACGGTGCGCACCGCGCGGTACCCCTTCAGTACGCTTTTGCCATTCTGGTAATCATAGTCTGGCTGGGTACGCAGGTTGGCGGAGCTGATATCGTTTTTCGCCACGCCGTTTTGCTCAAGGAAAGAGAGGTATTGCGCAACGCGCTGATCGGCCTGTTTCTTGGCGCTCGCCGCATCTTTCGCGGCAATATTCACTTCGATGGCCAGCGTCGCGATATCCGGCACCGCCGCTACGCTCGCCGTCCCCGACGTCACAATATGCGGGCCATCAGGCAACTCGTTTGCCTGTACGGACATTGCGCTAAACCCGATTGCTGCGGCCAAAGCCATCACTTTAAACTTCACTGTTGTATCTCCTTGGTTATCACCCGACAACGGGGGTCTTGCCTGCAAGCTTAGCCGCTGCCAGGAGAAAGTCCATCAGATGAGGCCTAGTTAAGAAGCGCGTGCAGATGCCCAACGCCTTCTTTCGCCAGCTGAAAAGCGATAAACCACATTACGATGCCTACCACGAGGTTAATAATGCGCTGCGCTTTCGCCGTGCGCAAACGCGGCGCCAGCCAGGCCGCCAGCAGCGCAAGCGCGAAGAACCAGAGGAATGAGGCGCTGATGGTCCCCAGCGCAAACCAGCGCTTCGGCACCGCATCCAACTGGCCGCCTAAGCTGCCCAGCACCACAAAGGTGTCGAGATAAACGTGCGGGTTGAGCCACGTGACCGCCAGCATCGTGGCGATAATTTTCCAGCGCCCCTGCTTCATCACCTCGGCGGTCGCCAGTTCAATATTGCTCCCCATCGCGGTTTTCAGCGCCCCGAAGCCATACCACAGCAGAAACGCCACGCCGCCCCAGGTGACCAGGGCCAGCAGCCACGGCGAAGACATCAACAGCGCGCTGCCGCCGAAGACACCTGCGCAGATAAGCAGCAGATCGCTCACCGCGCAGAGAAGCGCAATCATCAGATGGTACTGGCGACGAATGCCCTGATTCATCACGAACGCATTCTGTGGCCCGAGCGGAAGTATCATGGCCGCGCCAAGTACAAGACCTTGAAAATAATAAGATATCACGATAGTTTTCTTTATGTTGTTCAGGAATGGCGCTGACTATAACGCGATAAAATTATTAGAG
>NZ_JANEWH010000095.1:0-18468 GCF_028069715.1 Kluyvera sp. Awk 3
GTCGGGAATAATATAGAGCTTTTGGTTATTGGAGCCGTCCGGCGGGGTCAGGAATAATTTTAAGACTGATAATATTGAGTTAATTGATTCTTATGTTGCACATGATAATAAGTGGCATGATCTGCGGGGCCTTACTGGGATTCGTTATGCAGCGCGGCCGTTTCTGCCTGACGGGCGGCTTTCGCGATATGTATATCACCAAAAATAACCGCATGTTTTACGCACTGTTGATTGCTATCTGTATCCAGAGTATCGGCGTGTTCGCGCTGATCCAGCTTGGCCTGGTGCAGTACGATGCGGGCGCATTCCCATGGCTTGGCACCGTGGTGGGTGGATTTGTTTTTGGTATCGGTATCGTTTATGCGGGCGGCTGCGCCACCGGCACCTGGTATCGCGCCGGGGAAGGGCTGATTGGCAGTTGGATTGCACTGGTTACCTATATGGTGATGAGCGCGATCATGCGTTCACCGCACGCGGCTGGGCTCAACCAATTCCTCGGTCAACACACGACAGCCCACAACGGCATTGCCGAAACCCTGAATATCTCCGTCTGGCCGATTATTGCGCTGCTGGTGGTGGTGACGCTGTGGTTTGTGCGCAAAGAGCTGCGCAAACCAAAGCTGAAGGTTGCCTCTCTGCCGCCGCGCCGCACTGGCCTGGCGCATCTGCTGTTTGAAAAGCGCTGGCATCCGTTTGTGACCGCCGTGCTGATTGGCCTTATCGCCTTGCTGGCCTGGCCGCTGAGTGAGGCCACCGGACGTATGTTTGGCCTTGGTATCACCTCGCCGACCGCCAACATCCTCCAGTTCCTCGTCGGTGGCGATAGTAAATTCCTCAACTGGGGCGTCTTCCTGGTGCTGGGGATCTTTATTGGCTCGTTTATCGCCGCGAAAGCCAGCCGTGAATTCCGCGTCCGCGCTGCCGATGCCAGTACCACGCTGCGTAGCGCCAGCGGCGGCGTGCTGATGGGCTTCGGTGCCAGCATTGCCGGCGGCTGCTCGATCGGCAACGGTTTGGTGATGACGGCGATGATGACCTGGCAGGGCTGGATTGGCCTGGTATTTATGATTCTCGGCGTGTGGTGCGCGTCGTGGATGTTGTATGTTCGCCCGCAGCGGAAAGCAAAACTGAAAACCGCAACGGCTTAAGGAGTAGAAAAAATGGTTGTGAAGAAACTGGACGTAGTCACGCAGGTTTGCCCGTTCCCGTTAATTGAAGCGAAGGCGGCGATGGCGGAACTGGCCAGCGGCGACCAGCTGGTGATTGAGTTCGACTGTACTCAGGCGACGGAAGCTATCCCGCAGTGGGCGGCGGAAGAGGGCTTTACGGTCACGGACTATCAGCAGTCTGGCGATGCGGCGTGGACAATTACCGTACAGAAGTAATGCGATGCATTTAAATCGACGCCGGGAAGATTCCCGGCGTTGCTATGTTGACTTAAACAATCTCCTGCACGTACTGATACAGCGCCTTCAGCAACGACAGCTTCTCGTTATTCCCCTCATACTGACCGTACAACATCTCCAGTTGCTGGGCGTAGGCCTGTAAAAATTCCGGGGTGAAGATCTGCCGACGGTGTTCCAGCCAGCGCTGTTGCTCGTTTTCATCCAGCGTGCCGGAGAAATTGCGTGCGCGGAAGTTAAACAGCAGCTTCTCAATACGCGGGTCGGCGAAGGTAATGTCCAGCGCCGGCAGATTGCGCGGTTCAGTCTCCAGCACGATTTTCATCGCCGCGCGGTCGGCGTCGCTAAAGAAACCGTTATAAAGCTGGGTGTCGACGTTGTCCGATGCGACAAACGGCTCGGCTTCAGCAAATATCGCCACCACCTTCTCGCGCACTTGCGGGTTATCGCGCAGCAGTTTCAGGTTATCCAGGCAGTGCTGTCGATTAATGCCTAAACGGTCAGCGTCTTCTGGGCGCAGGGTATTGGCCTGCGCCAGCACCGGGCATTTATTCAGATGCACCAGCTTAATCGGCACCGGCGAGGTGTCGCCGAGCTCGGCCTTCGGCGTATACAGACGCTCGCGCAGCGTATCGGCGTCCAGCTCGAGCAGCGGGGCGATGTCGCCCGCCAGGTCGACCATGATCACCGCATTACGGTTATCCGGATGCCAGGCCAGCGGCGCAATCCAACTGGTGTTTCCACGCCAGGCGCCAAACATTCCCGAGACATGCACCAGTGGCTTCATCTGCGGGACGTCAATCAGCGTCATCAGCTTGTTTTTGCCCCGGTAGGCATACAGATAATCAAACAGCTTTGGCTGCTGGGCCTTCACCAGCTTCGCCATGGCGATGGTGGCATAAACGTCGGCCATCGCATCATGGGCGTTGCTGTGCTCAATGCCGTTGGCCTTGGTGAGATGTTCCAGGCGGAAGCTCGGCAGGCCGTCGTCGTTTTCCGGCCAGTTGATGCCGTCCGGGCGCAGGGCATAGCAGGCGCGCATCACGTCAAGCAGGTCCCAGCGCGAATTGCGGTTTTGCCAGCTCCAGGCGTAAGGATCATAAAAGTTACGGTAGAAAATATTGCGCGTCACTTCATCATCAAAGCGGACGTTGTTGTAGCCCACCACGCAGGTTTCCGGCACAGTGAAAATATCGTGAATACGTTTGGCAAATGCGGCTTCGTTTTCGCCCTTAGCGCGCGCTTCCTGCGGGGTGATGCCGGTAATTAACACCGCTTCCGGTTGCGGCAGGTAGTCGTCCGCCGGTTTGCAGTAAAAGACCTCTGGCTCGCCGATAATATTGAAGTCTTTATCGGTGCGAATAGCGGCGAACTGCGCGGGTCTGTCGAGGGAAGGGCTGGTTCCGAACGTTTCATAGTCGTGAAACAGGAATCCCGGCGCGCTGGAGGTCTCTTGCATGGCGTTAACTGTGTCCGTGTATGGCATTGAATGTCCATGGTAAACGATTTAGCCTGGCATCAGAAGCGCCAGAACCGTTTCTGGAATCCGTCACGCAGGGGATTTTTTTGTGTGAAAATAGAGATATGTCATATTTTCTTGCAATTTAGCCCTGTCATGAGGCACAAACTTCCGTAAAAAGGACGGCGAATTTGTAAAAGTTGAGGATGTTCCGTTGAAAGCCCGTTTTCTTGTTGCCGTTTCTTTGCTCGCTTCGAGCGTTTCGTGTGCATTTGCCGACAATATCGCAATGCCTGCTGTCACCCCGCCCGCGATTAAAGCAGGTTCGTGGGTACTTATGGATTATACAACCGGGCAGATTTTAACCGCAGGTAATGAACATCAGCAGCGCAATCCAGCCAGTCTGACTAAGCTCATGACCGGCTACGTGGTGGATCGGGCTATTGATAGCCATCGCATCACGCCGGACGACATCGTCACCGTCGGGCGTGATGCCTGGGCGGCGGCTAACCCGGTATTTAATGGTTCGTCGCTCATGTTCCTGAAAGCGGGCGACCGCGTTTCGGTTCGCGATCTGAGCCGTGGCCTGATAGTGGATTCCGGCAATGACGCCTGTGTGGCGCTGGCGGACTACGTGGCCGGCGGCCAACCGCAGTTTGTCAAAATGATGAATGACTACGTGCAGAAGCTGAATCTACGCGACACGCATTTTGAAACCGTCCATGGCCTTGATGCACCGGGCCAGCACAGCTCGGCTTACGATCTGGCAGTGCTTTCGCGCGCGATTATTCACGGTGAGCCAGAGTTCTATCATATGTACAGCGAGAAGAGCCTGACGTGGAACGGTATCACCCAACAGAACCGTAACGGCCTGCTGTGGGAAAAAACCATGCACATTGACGGCCTGAAAACCGGGCATACTTCCGGTGCCGGGTTTAACCTGATCGCGTCATCGGTGGACGGCCAGCGTCGTCTGATTGCCGTCGTGATGGGCGCCGACAGCCCGAAAGGTCGTGAAGACCAGGCCCGCACGCTGCTGCGCTGGGGCCAGCAAAACTTTGATACCGTGCAGGTTCTGCAAAACGGTAAAAAGGTCGGGACCGAGCGTATCTGGTATGGCGATAAAGAAAAGATTGCTCTCGGTACCGATCAGGATTTCTGGTTAGCGCTGCCGAAAGCCGAAGTGCCGAATATTAAAGCCAAATACGTGCTGGATAAAAAAGAGCTGGAAGCGCCGCTGGCTGCTCATCAGCGGGTGGGGGAAATCCAACTGCTCGACCGCGATAAAGTGGTGGCGCAGTGGCCGCTGGTGACGCTGGAGAGCGTTGGCAAAGGTGGGCTGTTCTCGCGCTTAAGCGATTACCTGCATCACAAAGCCTGATGTAAACTCTATTTAATCGATTAGCGCCCCTTTTCAGGGGCGTTTTTGCGCTCCCGGTGGTCGTTGCCTGACGGAGCAGGTACAATTTGCCCTTTCGTTTTTTGTGGAGAGTGGGTGTGCGTCCGGATAAGTCACTCAGCCCGTTTGAAATACGCTTATATCGACACTATAGTACCGTGCACGGCGCACGCATTGCGCTGGCTTTTGTCCTGACGTTTCTTATCGTCCGCCTGCTTGGCATTCCTGACGGCTCCTGGCCGCTGATCACGCTGGTGGTGGTCATGGGGCCGATTTCGTTCTGGGGCAACGTGGTTCCACGCGCCTTCCAGCGGATTGGCGGTACGGTGCTTGGCTCCGCGCTGGGCCTGGTCGCCCTCAAGCTGGAGCTTATCTCACTGCCGCTGATGATCATCTGGTGCGCGGCGGCGATGTTCCTCTGCGGCTGGCTGGCGTTGGGTAAGAAACCGTATCAGGCGCTGTTGATTGGCATCACGTTGGGGGTGGTGGTCGGCGCGCCGCCGGGGGATATGACCACCGCGCTGTGGCGAAGCGGCGACGTGATTTTCGGCTGTCTGCTGGCGATGCTGTTTACCGGTATCTGGCCGCAGCGGGCGTTTATCCACTGGCGTATCCAGATGGCGACTTTCGTCACCCAGTTTAACCGCATCTACCAGGCAGGCCTGTCGCCTAACCTGATTGAGCGGCCGAGGCTGGAAAAACACCTGCAAACGGTGCTTAACGACGTGGTGAAAATGCGCGGTCTGATCACCCCGGCCAGCAAAGAGACGCATATTCACAAAGGCATCTTTGAGGCCATTCAGACCGTGAGCCGCAATCTGGTGTGTATGCTGGAGCTGCAAATTAACGCCCACTGGGCGACCCGCCCGAGCCATCTGCTGATGCTCAACGCCCAGACGCTGCGTGAAACTCAGACCATGACGCAGCAAACGCTGCTCTCCATCGCCCACGCGCTGTACGAAGGTAATCCGCGGCCTATTAAGGCCAACAGCGAGAAGCTCAACGACATTGTCGCCGAACTACGCCAACTGGTGAATGACTACAAGGGCGATAACCTTTCGGAAACGCCGATTCATGGTTACGTCTGGCTGAGTATGGAACTGGCGCGGCAACTGGAGCTTCTCTCCAGTCTGATGTGCCGCGCATTGCGTAAATAAAAGGCAGATGCGCAGGGTTTTTCGTCTGGTTGTTTCGATTCAGCTGGATTTAGGGTTATGATGAACTCAAAGCAAAAATGATTGTTTGCCGCAACGGTGATACGCGAAGTCATACTGGTTGAAGGGGATATCAGTAATGTGTACCTTATCGTGTAGCCGTTGTTTTAACGAATCCGACTCTCAACTATCAGGGGTATAAAAATGGAAACCACGAAACCTTCGTTTCAGGACGTACTGGAGTTTGTACGTTTGTTCCGTCGCAAGAACAAACTGCAGCGCGAAATCCAGGACGTTGAGAAAAAGATCCGTGACAACCAGAAGCGTGTCCTGCTGCTGGACAACCTCAGCGACTACATCAAACCGGGCATGAGCGTTGAAGCTATTCAGGGCATCATTGCCAGCATGAAGGGCGACTACGAAGATCGCGTTGATGACTACATCATCAAAAATGCTGAACTGTCTAAAGAACGCCGCGACATCTCTAAGAAACTGAAAGTGATGGGCGAGCAGAAAGGCGAGTAACCGTCCTTCTCGGGTGGCGGCGCTGCCGTCACCTGGCCATTGTTTTTCCTTCCCCCTAATCCCACCGCCACAACCTCAGTGACATCGCGAGCAATGCGGAGTATAAAGCTCTGTGTTTGATATATTAGCCACAGTTATGTGGGAACATATTGATATCAAAGGAACTCGCTAACAATGCAGCAACATCAGGAAGCGCAATCATGATGCTGGTGACCGGCGGCGCGCGCAGCGGCAAGAGCCGCCACGCTGAATCGTTACTCAGCCAGTACTCCCGGGTTTGCTATATCGCGACCTCGCAAGTTTTCGACGCCGAGATGGCCGAGCGCATTCAACATCATCGGGACAGCCGCCCCGCGCACTGGCGCACAGAAGAACGCTGGCAACATCTTGCCGACATCATTACCCCCCACAACGATCCCAGCGAAGCCATCTTACTGGAATGCATCACGACGCTGGTGACCAACATTCTCTTTGCCTCGGGTAACCCGGACGAGATTGAGCGTTGGGACTTCGACGCGCTGGAACGCGAAGTTAACGCTGAAATCGATGCGCTGATAGCGTCTTGTCAAGCCTGCCCGTCACCGGTGGTGCTGGTGACCAACGAAGTGGGGATGGGCATCGTGCCCGAGAATCGTCTGGCCCGGCATTTTCGCGATATTGCCGGGCGTGTGAACCAAAAGCTGGCGCAGGCGGCGGATGACGTCTGGCTGGTGGTATCAGGGATTGGAGTCAAAATAAAATGAGCCGACTGTTTTTCGCTACCCTTTCGTTTATGAGCCGTCTGCCGGTGCCGCAGCGCTGGTCGCAGGGGCTGGATTTAGACCGCTACGTCAGCGGCGTGATCACCTTTCCGTTTATTGGCTTGCTGCTCGGGGCGCTGAGCGGCCTGGTATTTATCATCGTTCAGGCCTGGTGCGGGATCCCGCTGGCGGCGTTTTTTGCGGTACTGGCGCTGGCGCTGCTGACCGGGGGCTTTCATCTGGATGGGCTGGCGGATACCTGCGACGGTATTTTCTCTGCTCGCCGCCGTGAAAAAATGCTGGAAATTATGCGCGACAGCCGCTTGGGCACTCACGGCGGCCTGGCGCTGATCTTCGTCCTGCTGGCGAAAGTGCTGGCCGTCAGTGAACTGGCGCTACGCGATACGCCGATGCTCGCCGCCATTGCCGGCGCCTGTATTGCCGGGCGCGCGGGGTCGGTGCTGATGATGTACCGCCACCGCTATGCGCGGGAAGAGGGGCTGGGCAATCTGTTTATCGGCAAAATCAGCTTCCGCCAGACCTGGGTTACGCTGGTTATCGGCGGCGCGCTGGTTACCGCCATGCTGGGTATGCATGGCCTGCGTGCGTTGCTGGTGGCGTTTATTGGCGTCTTTATTTTAGGCCTGTTGCTGAAACGCACGCTCGGTGGACAAACCGGCGATACGCTGGGCGCGGCCATCGAGCTAGGCGAAGTGATTTTCTTGCTGGCGCTACTGTAAGCCAGCGTTTAACGGGGTAAATAATAAAATATGCAAACACTGGCTTCATTATTAGCGGCGATTCCTGACGTCGATAACGCCGCGATGGCACAAGCACAGCAACATATTGATGGGCTGCTGAAACCCACCGGCAGCCTGGGGCGTCTGGAGTCTTTGGCGGTGCAGCTGGCCGGTATGCCGGGGCTGCACGGTACGCCGCAGGTGGCGAAGAAAGCCATCCTCGTAATGTGCGCCGACCACGGGGTCTGGCATGAAGGGGTCGCGGTTTCGCCGCAGATTGTCACGGCAATCCAGGCGGCAAATATGACTCGCCATAACACCGGTGTCTGTGTGATGGCCGCCCAGGCCGGTGCCGACGTGCACGTGATAGATGTCGGTATTGATGCCGATCCGATTCCCGGCTTGATTGATATGAAGGTCGCGCGCAGCAGCGGCAACATTGCGCAGGGGCCGGCGATGAGCGCGGAGCAAGCGCAGTCGGTTCTGATGGCAACTATTCGCTATACGCGTCAACTGGCGGAGCAGGGCGTGACGCTGTTTGGCGTGGGCGAGTTGGGCATGGCAAATACCACTCCAGCGGCGGCGATGGTGAGCGTGCTCACCGACAGCGAGCCGGAAGCGGTGGTTGGCGTAGGGGCAAACCTGCCGCAGACGCAGCTGGGGCATAAAGTTGAGGTTGTTCGCCGCGCTATCGCTGTGAACCAGCCTAACGCCGAAGATGGTCTTGATGTGCTGACGAAAGTGGGCGGTTATGATCTGCTCGGGATGACTGGCGTGATGCTCGGCGCCGCGTCCTGTGGCCTGCCGGTGGTGCTGGATGGTTTCTTGTCCTATGCGTCGGCGCTGGCCGCCTGCCGGATAGCGCCGGGGGTGAAGCCGTATCTGATTCCTTCCCATTTCTCCGCAGAGAAGGGGGCGCGTATCGCGCTCGCGCATCTCGAGCTTGAGCCGTATCTGCACATGGAGATGCGCCTGGGCGAGGGCAGCGGCGCGGCGATGGCGATGCATATCGTCGAGTCGGCCTGCGCCATGTATAACCGTATGGGTACGCTGGCGGGTAGCAACATCGTCCTGCCGGTATAACGGGTTATTTGGTTATCATCTGTCGCAGCAGCCATTCCCGCAGCGCCAAAATATCCTGGCGCTGCGCGGTTTCTTCGGTTGCGACCAGATAGTAGTTCGCGCCGGGCAACGTCATGTTGAACGGTGCGGTGAGCACTCCGCGTTCCAGCAGATCCCGCGCCAGCAGTTCGCTGGCAATCACCACGCCCTGGCCCGCGACCGCGGCCTGTAACGCATGCGTTTCATCGCTAAAGGTTAATCCAGCCTGAATGTTTAATCCTTCAGGTCCATAGCGCTTTTGCCAGTTTTCCCAACTCGGTTCCGCGGCTGGAACGCGGCGATTCTCTACATGGAATAAGGTCACCGCCTGCAAATCCTCGGGTTTGCATATCTTCAGCGTCGGGCTGGCGACGACGATAAAGCGATCGGTATACAGCAGCGTGCAGTGCAGCGCCGCTTCCGGCGTCTCGCGGTAGCGAATTGCCACGTCTACGGTTCGCTGGCTGAGATCGACGCGCTCGACGCTGGTGTGCAGACGCAGGTCTATGGCCGGGAATTTCGCTTTAAAGTCCGCCAACCTCGGCACCAGCCAGTGGGTTAAAAAATTGGACGTGGTGGTGACCGTCAGCGAGGGCGGCTGCTGAGCGCGAAGTACCTGTGTTGTGGCCTCTTCGAGTGCGGCAAAGGCGCGCTGAGTGCCTGCATAAAGCACTCGGCCACTTTCCGTCAGACTCATGCCCTGCGCGCTGCGCTCGCAGACCCGGCACCCAAGCACTGACTCCAGAAGTTTGATTTGATGGCTGACTGCCGTAGCGCTCACACCCAGCGTGTCGGCAGCCCGTTTAAAACTCTGGCTTTCGGCGACTGCGTGAAACGCCCGCAGCGCGCCAAGTGGCGGGAGGCGTATTTTTTTCATACCTGAGTTTTTCTCATCTATAGCTGAAAACTATGCGTTTGTTTAAGCCATTATACAGGGCGTAGGCTACCCGGCATGTAAAGCGAGAAATGAATTATTCTCATGATGATGTCGGGAGTCGAAAATGAGTACAGAGATACATAACGCTACGTTGCCGGGCGAAGCGGGTGCGCTACGCGCCATTGCGCTAGGTTCCGGGATCGCTGCGGGTGGCTTGTTGCTGAAAATGGCGACGATTGTTGGTGTGGGCATCAGCGTGATCCTGCTGGCCGCATTGGTGGCAAGTGCTGCTCTGGGCGTTGTGCTGGCGCGTCAGCGGGGGATCGCGCGTCACGGCTTTCTACTGGCCGCGATGGGCTGGCTGTTGGTATTGCTGACCACGTTGAATGCGCATCCAGGGATGGCACTGTTGCCCGGCATTCTTATCGCTGGCGTAGGGCTGGGGATGGCCCACGGTCAGCACGCTGTCGAGAAACGGATGGGCACGATGATGAGTTGCGCCGTGGCGCTGGCGGCAGCCTTACTGATTCAGGCTTGCGCAGCACCAGGCTTGATGGGGTACGTCTTTGCGCTTGCGTTGCCTGTCGATCTCGCCTTGCTTGGCGCATTGCTGGTTCGAATTGCGGAACAGGAAAGGCGTTAAAAGCAAAAATCCCGCTTAAGTTTCCTTAAGCGGGATTTTAAAATATGGCTCCTCTGACTGGACTCGAACCAGTGACATACGGATTAACAGTCCGCCGTTCTACCGACTGAACTACAGAGGAATCGCTGTGGAGTCGTATCTTAGCGGCGAAAAAACTTTTGTCAAACGCCAATTATCGCTTTGTGGTGCAGTTGCCTATTCCATCAACAATTTGTCGTCATTCCAGACAAAAATTAAGGAAAAATGTTTTGCAGGATCGGTGATTCTCCCTCATCATTTGAAATGGAGTTTCAACTTTCAGAACTAAGGTCCATTTTGAACGTCACCGCCGTGCTTCGCCAGGCCGTCTCGCGCACGCCCTGGTATAAAAAACGCAAAAGTTATCGAGTTCTCTTCTGGCGTGAAATCACCCCCCTTGCTGTACCCATTTTTCTGGAAAATACCTGCGTTCTGCTGATGGGCGTGCTGAGTACCTTCCTCGTCAGTTGGCTGGGAAAAGAGGCTATGGCAGGTGTCGGTCTCGCCGATAGCTTCAATATGGTGATTATGGCGTTCTTCGCCGCCATTGACCTTGGGACAACGGTGGTGGTGGCGTTTAGTCTCGGCAAGCGGGATCGCCGCAAGGCGCGTGCGGCGGCGCGACAGTCGCTGGTGATCATGACCCTGTTCGCGGCGATTCTGGCGGCGGTCATTCACTATTTTGGCGCCGGGATTATTAATATCGTTGCCGGCGACGCGACGCCAGAAGTGAAGGCGCTGGCGTTGACCTATCTCGAGTTGACCGTTCTGAGCTATCCTGCCGCCGCGATCGCGCTGATTGGCAGCGGTGCGCTGCGTGGGGCCGGGAATACGAAGATTCCGCTGATGATTAACGGCGGGATGAATATCCTCAATATTATGATTAGTAGCGTGCTGATTTACGGCGCATTTGGCTGGGACGGTCTTGGCTTTGCCGGGGCGGGGCTCGGGTTGACCATTTCGCGCTACATCGGCGCGGTGATGATCATCATTGTGCTGATGGTGGGTTTCAATCCGGCCCTGCGCATTCCGCTTAAAAGCTACTTTAAGCCACTGAATTTCGCGATTATCTGGGAAGTGATGGGGATTGGGATCCCGGCCAGCGTCGAATCGGTGCTGTTTAACGGCGGCAAACTGTTGACCCAGATGTTTGTCGCCGGGATGGGGACTGATGTTATTGCCGGTAATTTTATTGCCTTCTCGGTGGCGGCGCTGATAAACCTGCCCGGTAACGCGCTGGGCTCGGCATCGACCATTATCACCGGTAAACGGCTTGGCACCGGTCAGCTCGCGCAGGCCGAACGGCAACTGCGTCACGTCTT
This sequence comes from Kluyvera sp. Awk 3, assembly GCF_028069715.1. Taxonomy (NCBI): domain Bacteria; kingdom Pseudomonadati; phylum Pseudomonadota; class Gammaproteobacteria; order Enterobacterales; family Enterobacteriaceae; genus Kluyvera; species Kluyvera sp. Awk 3. Next base: position 11,382 of record NZ_JANEWH010000095.1, read on the forward strand.
CTGGATGTCGACCATTGTACTTACCGTGATTGCGTGGGGGACGGCGCCGTTTGCCGGGCTGTTTGCGTCGTTTTATACCCATGAAGAGGATGTCAAAGAGGTGGTGAAAATCCTGCTGTGGATGAACGCTGCCTTTATGCCCATCTGGGCGGCTTCCTGGGTGCTGCCGGCGGGCTTTAAAGGGGCGCGCGATGTGCGCTTCGCCATGTGGGTTTCCATGCTGAGCATGTGGGGCTGCCGCGTGGTGGTTGGTTACGTGCTGGGTATCCTGCTCGGCTGGGGAGTGGTTGGCGTCTGGATGGGGATGTTCCTCGACTGGGCAGCGCGTGCCGTGCTTTTCTATCGCCGTCTGGTGACCGGGCGCTGGGCGTGGAAATATGCGCCAGCCAAAAAAGAAGATGCCGCATAACGGCGAGTTGCGGGTAAAATCGGCAAAAATCGTCAGTTTTCAGCCTGATTGCAGATTAAATCAACAAACGATTTATTTTCTGCAAATCAGGCTTTGACAACCACGGGGTACCCCGATAATATGCGCCTCGTTCAAACGATTCCTCTGTAGTTCAGTCGGTAGAACGGCGGACTGTTAATCCGTATGTCACTGGTTCGAGTCCAGTCAGAGGAGCCAAATTTAGAAAAGCCTGCTTTCGAGCAGGCTTTTTGCTTTTCTGCGTTCAGCCACTTCCTCGACATCGCCGTGGCGAGCCGAGGAAAGGGGTTAACGGAACGGCGGTTCGTTGAAGGTGCGTAACTTACGTGAGTGCAGGCGGTCGCCTTCAGCACGCAGAAGGTCGATGGCCCGAATGCCAATCTGCAGGTGCTCGGAAATCGCTCCTTCATAGAAGCGGTTAGCCTGACCAGGCAGTTTTATCTCTCCGTGCAGAGGCTTGTCCGACACGCACAGCAGCGTGCCGTAGGGAACGCGGAAGCGATAGCCCTGCGCGGCAATGGTCGCACTTTCCATATCAATGGCTACCGCGCGGCTCAGGTTAAAGCGCAGCGCGGAAGCCGAATAACGCAGCTCCCAGTTACGGTCGTCGGTGGTGACTACCGTGCCGGTACGCAACCGCTGTTTGACTTCTTCTCCCGGCATACCGCTAACCTGCTTGGTGGCGTCGTACAGTGCACGCTGCACCTCGGCGATGCTCGGAATTGGAATATCCGGCGGCAGCACCGCGTTGAGCACGTGGTCATCGCGCAGATAGGCGTGCGCCAGCACATAGTCGCCAATCGACTGACTTTCACGCAGGCCGCCGCAGTGACCAATCATCAGCCACACATCCGGGCGTAATACCGCCAGGTGATCGCAGATATTTTTGGCATTGGATGGGCCGACGCCGATATTAATCAACGTAATTCCCTGACCATCTTTAGTGAGCAAATGCCAGGCGGGCATTTGGTGCTTCTTCCATGCCAGATCGGAAATCGCTTCTTCCGGGGCTTCAGTATCGGCGGTGATCCAGATCCCGCCCGCGCAGGAAAGCGATACGTATGGGCTGTCAGGATCGAGGATCTGGCTGCAACCCCAGCGCACGAACTCATCGACGTAGCGGGTGTAGTTGGTGAACAGCACAAACGGCTGGAAGTGTTCGACCGGTGTGCCGGTGTAGTGACGCAGGCGCGCCAGCGAGAAGTCGACGCGGCGGGCATCGAAATGCGACAGCGGATAGAACTCAGTGGCATGGGTTAAGCCATCCGCCGTTTCATCGCCAATCTGCGACAGTTCAGTCGTCGGGAAGAAACGCGTGAGATCGGCGCTCATGGAGCGATCGAGATTGAGGCCGTCTATCACATACGGATAGGGGATCTCGTGCTGCGACAGGCTAACTTCAATATGCGCATCGTAATCCTCATGCAACAGCGACAGTTGTTCCAGCAGATAGCTGCGAAATAGCGTTGGGTGGGTGATGGTGGTGGTGTAGCAGCCGGAGTGGGTAAAGCGGCCAAACGCACGGGTTTTCTGCGCCTTGTGCGCGCAGCCGCTCCAGGAGACCGAGAGCTGTGGGTAGACAAATAATCCGTTGGCCCGCGCTTCGGCGCTGGGCAGTGAGCGATCGTCAATAAACAGACGGATGGCGTCACGTAATGCATTTACCGATTGATCGTACAGCGCCTGGAGTTGATCCAGCGCCTGCTCAGGGGTCAGACTCACGCCCGTATTACTCATCGTTCGCTCCTTGTGTCAGGTCTGCAGCTTTTCCCGATAGTATGTCAGCGGATGATGAAACAAAAGCGCTAGCCGGTTCCCATATAACAACTGATTAACCTTTAACCATATTCTTCGTACGCAACGGGAATAGCAGCGCGGTGAGTGAAAAAAGCTATAATTAACCGATATCTGCCGTGAATGAGGAAAGGGAAATGGGACCTCGTGTAAAACTCTGGTGTGCGTTAATTCTGGCGACGGCTAGCCATAGCGCCCTTGCCGTAACTTATCCGCTTCCCCCGGAGGGAAGCCGTTTAGTGGGCAGCACGCTGAATATCACGGTGCCGCAGGATAACCGGCTGCCGCTGGAGGCATTTGCGGCCCAGTACGGGCAAGGGCTGAGCAATATGCTGGAAGCGAATCCGGGCGTTGACGTGTTTTTGCCGAAATCGGGATCCTCGCTGGTGATCCCGCAGCAGCTGATTTTGCCCGACACCGTGCGTCAGGGGATTGTGGTGAATGTGGCAGAAATGCGCCTTTATTATTATCCGCCGGACAGCAATACCGTTGAAGTGCTGCCGATAGGCATAGGTCAGGCCGGACGCGAAACGCCGCGTAACTGGGTGACGGCGGTGGAACGCAAACAGGAGGGGCCAACCTGGACGCCGACGGCGAACACCCGTCGCGAGTATGCAAAGCGCGGAGAAAGTCTGCCCGCTTTTGTGCCTGCCGGGCCGGATAACCCGATGGGGCTGTATGCCATCTATATTGGGCGGCTTTATGCCATTCATGGCACCAATGCGAATTTCGGCATTGGCCTGCGCGTCAGCCAGGGCTGTATCCGCCTGCGCAACGACGATATCAAGTACCTGTTTGATAACGTGCCTGTGGGCACGCGGGTACAGATTATCGACCAGCCGGTGAAGTACACCACCGAGCCGGACGGTAGTCGCTGGGTAGAGGTGCATGAGCCGCTGTCGCGCAACCGCACAGAATATGAATCAGATAACAAAGTTCCGTTGCCAATGACGCCCGCCCTGCGTAGTTTTACTGAAGGGCAGGGAGTTGATGTGAATCGCGCAAAATCGGTACTCGAGCGACGCTCGGGTATGCCAGTGAATATTAGCGTCTCACATAACACCCTTTAAGCGATCAATACATATCGTCAGGCCCGCTTCGTGCGGGCTTTTTGCTGGGTATTTCCAGGGAGAATGAGATGAGCACCGTCGTGAATTGGGGCGTACTGGGCTATGCCCGAATCGCCAAAAATTCGATTATTCCGGCCATTGCCCGCGCGGATAATGCGCGGCTTTACGGCGTAGCATCACGCAACCAGGCCGACCTGCCAACCGGTGAATGGGAACAGAGCTACGGCGATTATGCCGCGCTGCTTGCCGAACCGGCCATTCAGGCCGTTTATATCCCGTTGCCAAACTCGCTGCATAAGGAGTGGGTACTTCGCGCGCTCGAAGCGGGTAAGCACGTGCTGTGTGAAAAACCGATTGGCCTGACGGCCGCCGAAGCGCAGGAGATGCAGCAGGCCGCGGTACAGCATAACCGCCTGCTGATGGAGGCGTTTATGTATCAGTATACCGACCGCGTACGGGTGATCAAACAGGTACTGGAAAGCGGCGCGCTGGGTGAACTTCGACATATTAACGTCTCGTTCCGTTTCTTGCTGGATCGTCCAAATACCATCAAAATGCAACCTGCGCTGGGCGGCGGGGCGCTGTACGACGTGGGCTGTTATCCGGTGAACTTTATCGGCATGGTGACCGGACGCTTGCCGGTACGCTGCAAAGCGCTGTGCGAAACGGACCAGGGCGTTGATACCAATCTCTCGGCATTGCTTCAGTATGAAGATGGGCTGATTGCGAATATTCACTGCGGTTTTAACGCTTATGGCCGCAATTACGCGGAAATTATCGGCACGAAAGGCATGCTGATTGTTGATAAACCGTTCCTCGACGATGCCGGCGCGCTGCACCTGCATACCGCTGAAGGTGTGCGTGAACTGCCGGTTAGCGAGTCTGACCGCTATCAGGCCGAAATTCGCCATTTCTCCAGCGCGGTGCTCAACCAGCCTTCGCGGCTGATTCCGCTGGATGAGACCGTCCGCAATATGCAAGTGCTGGATATGATTCACGCCGCGCTGTAATCCCGTTCTCGCGGCGCTGGGCGTTCCCGGCGTCGCGTTATCGCGCGAACCGCCGCGACCCGATCACACACAAAATCACGCCGAGCGTCACCATCATCATCTGCGGGCTTATCGCCTCGTGAAGCAGGATGGCCGAGAGCAGCAAACCTAAAAATGGCTGTAATAGCTGTAGCTGCCCCACGGCGGCGATCCCGCCTGCCGCCAGCCCCTTGTACCAGAAAATAAAACCAATCAGCATGCTGAATAACGAGACGTAGCCCACTGCTGTCCAGGTCGAAAGGGAAAATGCATCCAGCACGGGTGGTCGGGTGATATAGGCGGCGAGCAACATGGCTGGCAATGATATCACCAGCGCCCAGCCGATGACCTGCCAGCCGCCCAGTTCACGCGTTAGCGTTGCGCCTTCCGCATAACCCAGGCCGCAGGCCAGAACGGCGGCAAGCATCAGCACATCACCGGTCAGAGATAGCGTTGCGCTTTGCCAGAGCGCAAACCCGGCCACCAGCAGGCTGCCGAGCAGTGAGAAGATCCAGAAGGCGATACGTGGCCGTTCGCCGCCACGCAGGACGCCGAAAATCGCTGTCGCCAGCGGAAGTAGCCCGATAAATACAATGGAATGGGCGGCGGTGACGTAGCGCAGTGCAAGCGCGGTCAGCAGCGGAAAGCCAATAATCACCCCCAGAGACACAATGAGCAACGGCAGGATTTGCCCGCGATGTGGCCTGGGCTGACGAAATGCCTTCAGCAGCGTGACGGCGACCAACCCTGCGATAGAGGCGCGTAAAAAAGTCAGAAAGAACGGATCCATTTCCAGCACCGCTATTCGTGTCGCCGGTAGCGAACCGCTGAAAATAATCACCCCCAGCAACCCGTTGAGCCACCCGGAATGCGCCTGCTGTTTTGCGTCTACGATATTCATCCCTTGCTCCTTGTCGTTGAGTCATTGTCGCGGCGATGGTAGTTTCTTCTATTCGATACAATCAAATTATTGTCATGGATACATTGCATGAAGGCGCGATACAAAACGCTGGTTGACGCCTATGCTCAGGCTATTCGCAGCGGGAAACTGATGGCGGGTAGCCGTTTACCCACGCATCGGCAGCTGGCCGCCGAGCATCATATTTCGCTGGCGACGGCGACCCGGGTGTATGCCGAGCTGGAGGCGATGGGGTTAGTGAGTGGGGAGACCGGGCGCGGCACCTTTGTGCGAGAAATCGCGCTCGCCGTGGGGCACGGTATCGATCAACAGGCGATCGCCGCAGATGTGCTCGATCTTAACTTCAACTATCCTTCGTTGCCGGGGCAGGGCGATCGGTTACGTGAAGGGTTGCGGCAACTGGCTAACGTTGGCGATATTGAATCGCATCTCCGTTATCAGCCCCACGCCGGGAGGCTGGGAGACAGGGACATTATTGCCCATCACCTCAGCGCTCAGGGGCTGGCCACGCGGGCAGAGAACGTGTTGATTGTTAACGGTGCTCAGCATGGGCTGGCCGTTTCGGTCATGGGGTTGCTGCGTCCCGGTGATGTGGTGGCCGTCGATGCCTTAACTTATCCGGGCTTCAAAGCGCTAGCCGCACTGTATCAGCTGGAGCTGCTCGCCATTCCGGTTGGCGATGAAGGCCCCGATCTCGACGTGCTTGCCCGTCTATGTCAGATACGTCACGTGCGCGCTGTCTATACCATGCCAACGTTACACAACCCTCTCGGCTGGGTGCTGAGTAGCCGTCAGCGCCGGCGGTTGGCTTCTATCGCCCGCCAGTACGACCTGCTGGTGATTGAAGACGCAGCCTACGCTTATCTGGCTGCACGTGCGCCGTCACCGGTAGCCAGTTATGCGCCGGAAAGAACGGTTTATGTGAGCGGTTTTTCAAAAGATGTCGCCACCGGAATCCGCGTGGGGATGGTGGTCTGCCCCGATGCCTGGCGTCCTGCGCTTGAACGTGCCATACGGGCAACTACGTGGAATACCCCTTCGGTGATGAGCGCGCTGGTTTGCCAGTGGATTGTGGACGGAACCGTCTCAAAGCTGGCGACGCAAAAAAGGCGTGATGCTCGTCTTCGCCAGCGTCTCGCCCGCGATATGCTGGGGCCGCTGCCCTGCATCAGCCACCCGGACTCGTGGTTTCTCTGGCTGCCTCTGGCTGAGGAGAGTCGGGCCGATCGGGTGGCAAAATTACTGATGGATCAACAGATTTCTGTCTCAACTGCCGAACCCTTTTGCGTGACACCTAATGTTCCGCAGGCCATTCGTGTGGCGCTGGGGTCGGTCTCGATTGAACAGCTTAGCGTTGCGCTGGCGGCAGTACGCGCAGCGATTGAATATGAGCAGAGCCGGTAGCGGAAAGTAGAAAAGCAAAAGCCTGCTCGAAAGCAGGCTTTTCTAAACCAGCCCACGCTGTCAGATCTCGTTCATCCACATAATTATTGAAATCCTGACCGTTGACATCTGGCCTTCGCGCTACCTCTGATGTTCCTCCGGCCCAGCCCGAATACGGAAGCTGCGCCGCATTTCGTTTATCTAATCCGTCATAATCCTTTGAACCGCAAAAACAGTTTTCTATTATCGGCTTTCTTACTACGAACTAAGCCCCCGCCTGCACGAAATGCTTCATGGCCTGAAAGAAGCGTCTGATGTATCAGCATGGTCGCCGTTTTACCGGCAATGCCGCCTTTGAAAACAGCCGGATCTGTTCTTCGATGGATTAAGGCTTTCTTCACGCTTTATTACGCTAAGGAAATCACAATGAATCTGATGAAAAATTGTGCATCGCCTACCGTTGATG
>NZ_JANEWH010000096.1:0-18381 GCF_028069715.1 Kluyvera sp. Awk 3
TTATAGTTCCGATGTAATTAACTATTAACGTATTTTTTCAGGAGCGACACCATGCTGAAAGCGCCAATGATCGAGAAATTAAATGAACAGATGAATCTCGAACTTTATTCTTCGCTGCTGTATCAACAAATGAGCGCCTGGTGCAGCTACAACAGCTTTGAAGGCGCCGCCGCCTTTTTACGCCGCCACGCGCAGGAAGAGATGACGCATATGCAGCGCCTGTTCGATTATCTGACCGACACCGGCAGCCTGCCGCGCATCAACACCGTCTCTTCACCTTTTGCCGAGTACGCCTCACTGGACGAACTGTTCCGCGTGACCTACGAACACGAGCAGTTGATTACCAGCAAAATTAATGAACTGGCGCACGCCGCCATGTCCAACCAGGATTATCCGACCTTTAATTTCCTGCAATGGTATGTCGCTGAACAGCACGAAGAAGAGAAATTGTTTAAATCCGTTATCGATAAACTGACGCTGGCGGGTAAAAGCGGTGAAGGGCTGTACTTTATTGATAAAGAGCTGGCTACGCTCGATACCCAGAATTAATCTTCGTGCAGCGGCATACGCCGCTGCCGATTAATGCCGGCAAATCTTACTTTCCTCGGTCGTAAAACCCGATTCCAGCGGTATAAATTTCCCTTTATTACGTAGAAAAGCCACCAGCTCGCCCGCCGTCATATTCTCCGCTGAACAGGTATGAAAACGCGCCTGCTCGCCGAAACGCGCATGAATAGCCGCCTCCAGGCTTTCAACACTGTACTGTTCACCGGATGCAATCATCATATTCAGTACTTCGTGACCGTGAATAGAATCCATTATTTCTCCCCTTAAAAAACGCCACCATAAACTGCATTTGTATTGCATGTTTTGCGCTAGCGCAGCTTTCTGTAGCCTTATTAAAACCGTAAACATAAGTATACAGTCACTGTAATTCAGATTTGACGAGAGCAGCGGATTCACATACTCTGCGCGACATCTTTCGTTGTGAATACGTTGTGAAGTAGAGGAAAGCGTGAAGAACCGTACTCTGGGGAGTATTTTAATCGTCGCCGGCACCACCATCGGCGCAGGAATGTTGGCAATGCCGCTCGCCTCGGCGGGCGTCGGCTTTGGCGTCACGCTGGTGCTGCTGGTCGGCCTGTGGGCATTAATGTGCTACACCGCCCTGCTGTTGCTGGAAGTATATCAACACGTTCCAGCCGACACCGGGCTGGGCTCTCTGGCGCTACGCTACCTGGGACGCCGTGGGCAATGGGTCACCGGCTTTAGCATGATGTTCCTGATGTACGCCCTCACGGCGGCCTATATCAGCGGCGCGGGCGAACTACTGGCGTCAAGCCTCAGCCAGTGGTTTAGCATGGATATGCCGCCTGCGCTGGGCGTTCTGCTGTTTACCGCGATTGGCGGCATGGTTATCTGCGTGGGCACCTCGCTGGTGGATCTGTTTAACCGCTTCCTGTTCAGCGCCAAAATCATCTTTTTGATCGTCATGCTGGCGCTGCTGCTGCCGCATGTTCACAAAATAAACCTGATGACGCTACCGCTGGCCCAGGGGCTGGCCCTGTCGGCCATTCCGGTTATCTTTACTTCGTTTGGCTTCCACGGCAGCGTACCGAGTATCGTCAGCTACATGAACGGCGACGTGCGCAAACTGCGCGGTATTTTTATCATTGGTAGCGCCATCCCGCTGGTCGCCTATCTGTTCTGGCAGTTAGCAACCCTTGGCAGCATCGACTCGCCGGTGTTTAGCGCACTCATGTCTCAGCACGCGGGCCTGAACGGCCTGCTGATGGCGATTCGCGAAGTGGTCGCCTCGCCGCACGTTGAGCTGGCCGTCCACCTGTTTGCCGACCTGGCGCTGGCGACCTCTTTCCTTGGCGTCGCACTGGGGCTATTCGACTATCTGGCGGACCTGTTCCAGCGCAAAAACACCGTCCGCGGCCGTCTGCAGACCGGCGGTATCACCTTCCTGCCACCGCTGGCCTTCGCGCTGTTCTACCCACGCGGTTTTGTTATGGCGCTGGGTTATGCGGGCGTGGCTCTGGCGGTACTGGCGCTGATTATTCCTTCCTTGCTGACGCTGCAAAGCCGCAAACATCACCCTCAGGGCGGCTATCGCGTCGCCGGAGGAAAACCGATGCTGTGGCTGGTGTTTGCCTGCGGGATCGCGGTGATTGTCATTCAGGCAGGGATCGCGACCGGGCTGTTACCGTCGGTGGGGTAAGTTTCGTGGTAGAAGAAAGGGGCCAATCGGCCCCTTTTTTATTTCGCTAAACAGCACTGCTTGTATTTTTTTCCGCTGCCGCACGGACAGGGATCGTTACGTCCCACCTTCTGTTCGTTTTTAATCGGCTGCTTAACCGGCGCTTCTTTCGGATTGTCCATCCAGTAATCAAACAGACTCAATGCCGCAGGGCGAATGTTATCAATGCTATCGAAGTACTGCTCAGCCGTGAAAGCTTCCAGCGCCGCGCTTTTCTCTTCATCGCCGTGCAGCGCAATGCTGTCAAACGCCGCTTGCTGCTCTGCCGGCAGACCGGACCAGTCGGTCAGGCGCGCGCCGCGCAGATAGCCATAGCACCACTCTTCCACGATGGTCAGCTCCTGACCTTCTTCTTCGCGGGTACCAAACAGCGGCTCAAACTGGTCCGGGTAGTCGTTCAGGCGATCGGCGATATCACTCATATGTTGCAGCGTGAGATTCACAAAACGGTCACGCTCGCGGTCAGTCGCCCAGTGCGGCACATGGTCTGCCCCGCCCCATACGGCAAACATCCACTCAGCGGGTTCAATCTCCAGCGGTGAGGAGAGGATGGCGGTCAGCATACCGTCCAGTTCGGAGACGTCGATAATTGACGCGTCAGAGGCATACTTCGCAATGGTCTCGTCCAGCCATTCCAGCTCGCTTTCGGTTAAAGGTCCCGTTTTCATACTCAATCTCTGTCGTTGTTGATGAGGTCATTCAGTTCAGGCGCAATGATGCAGGAGTTTAGCATTGAACTCCAGCAATGCTTTGCTACGCGCCGCCCAGATAGGCCTTACGTACCTCCTGATTGCCCAACAGTTCCTCGCCGCTGCCGCTAAGACGAATTTGCCCGTTAACCATCACGTATCCCCGGTCAGACAGTTTCAGCGCGTGGTGGGCATTCTGTTCCACCAGGAAAATCGTCATCCCGTCGCGGGCCAGTTCACGCAGCGTATGGAAAATTTGCTTCACCACAATCGGCGCTAACCCGAGGCTGGGCTCATCAAGCAATAGCAGTTTCGGTCGGCTCATCAGCGCGCGGGCAATCGCCAGCATCTGCTGCTCACCGCCGGACATGGTCATCGCCCGCTGCTTGCGCCGTTCTTTCAGGCGGGGGAACAGATCAAACATGCTTTGCAGATCCTGAGCGGCATGCTGATTACCAATCGGAATGGTGCCCATCAATAGGTTTTCTTCCACGGTCATATCGGGGAAGATGCGCCGCCCCTCCGGCGCCTGAGCGATCCCGGCCGAGGCGACATAATGGGTGGTGCGATGGCTGATATCGTCGCCGCAGAAGAGAATTTGCCCGCTGCGCACCCGCGGCTGGCCGAAAATGGACATCAACAGCGTCGATTTCCCCGCGCCGTTGGCGCCAATCAGCGAGACGGTTTCGCCTTTATTGACCTGCAGCGAAACCTGCTTTAATGCCTGGATAACGCCGTAAAAGACATCGACCTCACGAAACTCCAGCATCGGTTCGCTCATAGGCTGACCTCGTCTTCGCTGGTGCCGAGATAGGCGGCAATGACTTTCTCATCGTGCTGAATTTGCTCCGCCTTGCCCTGGGCAATGACATCGCCGTGGTCCAGCACGATAATATCGTCCGAAATGTCCATCACCATCCCCATATCATGTTCAATCAGCAGCACGGTTATGCCGTGATGCTCGCGCAAGAAACGAATAATTTTGCTCAGCGCCCGGGTTTCCACGGGGTTCAGCCCGGCGGCGGGTTCATCAAGGCAAATCATCTCCGGGCCGGTGCACATGGCGCGGGCAATCTCCAGGCGGCGCTGCTGGCCGTAAGACATCTCGCCCGCCAGCCGGTTAGCGCAGTCAACCAGATCCACCACCTCAAGCCAGTAAAAAGCGCGATCCAGCGCGGCGCTCTCTGCCCGACGGTAAGCTGGCGTATTGAGGATCCCGGCGACCAGGTTGCGGTTGACCTGCATATGCTGTGCAACCAGCAGATTCTCCACCACCGACATCTCACGGAAAAGACGGATATTTTGAAACGTCCGCGCCAACCCAGCCCGGTTGACGAGGTGGGTCCCGCCAAACATTTTGTAAAAAATCCGCTGCCCGAGGTGCGCCGGATTCACCCAGTCACCCGGCTGAAACTTCTGCCCAAGGATCTGGATGACGTTAGTGGTTTTCCCGCGCGTGTTGAACAGGATTTTGCCGCCGGAGGCCTTGTAGAAACCGGTCAGGCAGTTAAACACCGTGGTTTTTCCCGCGCCGTTTGGGCCGATCAGCGCGGTAATCGAGCCACGCTGTACCTCCAGATTAACGTCGTTCAGCGCCTTAATACCGCCAAAATGCATCATCAGATGCTCAACGCTTAAAATCACATCCTGGCTCATGGCGCCACTCCTTTACGCACCGCAAATCCGCTGCGATTAATGCGAATCAGCCCCCGAGGACGCCAGATCATCATCACCACCATCAATACGCCAAACAGCAGTACGCGATACTCGGCAAAGCTGCGCAGCAGTTCGGGGGTGACGGTCAGCACAAACGCCGCCAGCACCACGCCAATGGTCGAACCCATTCCACCCAGCACCACGATGGCGAGGATCAGCGCCGACTCAAAGAAGGTAAATGACGTTGGGTTGACGAAGCCTTGATAGGTGGCGAAAAACACGCCGGCAATCCCGGCGGTCGACGCGCCGAGCGTAAAAGCCGACAGCTTCACCAGCACGTGATTCAGGCCCATTGAACGGCAGGCGATTTCATCTTCACGTAGCGCCTCCCACGCGCGGCCAATCGGCATACGCGTCAGACGATGCTTGATATACAGCACCAGCAGTACCACCAGCACCAGAACCGCGTAGATAAAAATAAACTTCAGGTTAGGGTTATAGGTGAGATGGAAAAACTCGTGAAATGGCACACCGCCCTCTTTCGCTCGTCGTCCAAATTCGAGGCCGAAGAAGGTCGGCGGCGGCGCAGAAATACCGTTCGGGCCGCCGGTGAAACTGAGCCAGTTATTGAGAATCAGACGGATGATTTCACCGAAACCGAGGGTCACAATGGCCAGATAGTCGCCGTGCATGCGCAGCACCGGAAAGCCGAGCAGCGCGCCCGCCGCCGCGGCCATCAGCGCCGCCAGCGGCAGCATTGACCAGAATCCTAACCCCAGATACTGATAACCCAACGCCAGCCCGTAGGCGCCAATGGCATAAAACGCCACGTAGCCCAGATCCAACAGCCCGGCGAGACCGACCACAATGTTCAGCCCCAGCCCCAGCAGCACGTAAATCAGGCCGAGGATCGCCACGGTCAGCACGTATTTGGTGGCGACGAACGGGAAACAAACCGCTAACGCCACGACCAGCGGGATTATCCAGCGCATCCGGCTTTTATAGTCCGGGGCGCGGACATAGACGCCAGCGTTATCGCTTTCAAAACGAGAGGTAAAGCGTCGACCAATGGCGGTGGTGGCCATTGCGCTAAGCGCAAAACGCCCTATCATTACCGCGGCGATAATCCAGATTAGACGTTGGCCTTCAAAGTTAAAGCTGTAGCCGTCGAGCACTACCCCGACAATGGGGCCAAAGATAATCAGCGCCACCAGGCCGGAAAAAATCGCGTCAAGAATGCAGCGTTTGAGGGAAAAGACCTCGTGTGAAGCCGTTGAATGCGTCATTGTCAGCTCCTACACTTTGGCCACAATCGGGCGGCCAAGCAGCCCCTGTGGGCGAAAAATCAGGATCACCACCAGCAGCCCGAACGAGAACACGTCTTTATAGTCGGAGTTGACCATCCCGGAGAACTGCGCTTCGGCCACGCCAAGCAGCAGCCCACCCAGCATCGCCCCCGGCAGGGAACCGATACCGCCAAGCACCGCCGCGGTGAACGCCTTGATGCCGATAATAAACCCGGCATAGAAGTCGAAAGTGCCGTAGTTCATGGTGATCAACACCCCCGCCAGCCCCGCCATCGCCGCACCGATCACAAACACCAGCGAGATAATACGATCGGTATTGATCCCGAGAATCGAGGCCATTTTGCGATCCTGCTGCACCGCCCGGCACATCCGCCCGAGCCGGGTGTGACCAATAATCCACGTTAACAGCAGCATCCCGGCAAACGACGCCAGCAGGATAAAGATCTTGGTGTAGGTGATCTGTACAAAGCCTTCGCCGATATGCAGACGCAGCACGCCATCCAGCATTGTGGGAACCCCCTGCTGGCGCGGCCCCTGGCTGATTTGCGCGTAGTTTTGCAGAATTAATGACATGCCGATGGCGGAAATCAGCGGCGCCAGGCGGGTGGAATTGCGCAGCGGTTTGTAGGCAATACGCTCAATCGTCCAGCCGTACACGCCGGTAACCACGATGGTAAAGACCAGCGTGCCGAGGATCAGCAAGGGGAAAGAGTGCAGGCCAAAGAAGGACAGCAGCGCCAGACCGATGGCGCAGAGATAGGCTGAAATCATATACACTTCGCCGTGAGCGAAGTTAATCATGCCGATAATACCGTATACCATGGTGTAACCAATGGCGATCAGCCCGTAGACCGATCCTAGCGTCAAGCCATTGACTAACTGTTGCAGAAAGAATGTCTCCATCATCGCGCGCTCGTGTTATTGGCCATGTTATAGAGCGCCGGTATGCGAGCACACCGGCGCTGAGCGTGACTCCGTCCGGTTACTCAACTTCCTTATACTTGCCTTTATCATCCCACTGATAAACGACGTAGTCCGAGACTTTCAGATCGCCCTTGCTGTCCCAGGCTTTCTTGCCCATGACGGTTTCGACCGGGTTGGCCTTCAGCCATTCGCTGGCTTTCGCCGAGTCGGAGCCCGCCGCCTTAAACGCCGCGGCGATGGCCTGAATAGAGGCATAGGAATAGAGGGTATAACCTTCAGGCTCAAACTTGTTGGCGCGGAATTTTTCGATCACCGCCTTGCCGTCCGGGATCAGGCGCGGATCTTTGCCAAAGGTCATATAGATGCCGTTGGTGTACTGCGGCCCACCGGCGGCGGTGACCATCTCTTCGTTGACGATACAGTCGCCGGAGAAGAATTTCGCCTGTACGCCCTGCTCACGCATCTGACGAACCAGCGGCCCCGCTTCGGGGTGACAGCCGCCGAAGAAGACCACATCCGGCTTCTGGGCGCCAATTTTGGTCACCAACGCATTGAAATCTTTTTCACCGCGCGACAGGCCTTCATACATCACATCCTTCACGCCGCGCTTGGCCAGCGCCGCGCGGGTCGCATCCGCCAGGCCCTGTCCGTAGGTATCTTTATCGTGAATGATAACCACCCGTTTGGCCTTCAGCTTATCAATGATGAAGTTGCTGGCGACGTCGCCCTGCTGATCATCGCGGCCACACATACGGAACATATCGTTCATTCCGCGCTCGGTGATCAGCGGGTTTGTTGAACCCGGGGTGATGGCCAGCACGCCCGCGTCGTTATAAACCTCGGAGGCAGGCATCGTCGAAGAGGAACAGAAGTGACCGACGACGGCCTGCACTTTGTCCTGATCGACCAGACGGTTCGCCACCGCCACGGCCTGCTTCGGCTCGCAGGCATCATCGCCCTGCACCAGCTTAATTTTCTCGCCATTAATCCCACCGGCGGCGTTAATATCCGCCGCGGCCTGGGTCGCGCCGTGCCAATATTGATCGCCATAGGTGGCGTTTGGCCCGGTAAATGGCCCGGCGACACCAATCACGATATCGGCCTGGGCGGAAAACGCCGTCACCAGACACCCTGCCAACACAATCGAAAGCGGACTTCTTATTAATTTCAGCGACATTATTATCTACCTTAGCAAAAGAGGTTTATGCATAACGGTGTGAAGCCGAACCACCGGCGCACGCGCCGGACATACGACATCCTGACAATATCCTGCTGATAACGGCGAGGTTTCCTTACGCTTTTCAGGTCAAATCATTAAGCAAAATGGTTGCCAACTTTTCGCAACCAGCGCAGGGATTTAGACAATGTTGAGTATAGAGCGCCGTTACAGGGCCTCTGCACCGGCGAAGTGAAATTACGGGAGGGATCACATCTGGTTAACAATAAAGTACATAAATATTGCAATAGTCACGCTTTGCGCATTTTTGTAGCAAGTTGTGCAAACTATGCTGCGCGGTGGTGCAATCGATGGGCATAACAAAAAATCCCGCCGGGGAGCGACATATTGATTCACCGGATAACCGTTGTGAGGGTTATCGGGGGCATTCAGGCTGCGGAGCACTTTTTTGAACTATATTCAAATGATTGGTCAGCCTTAATCCGGCTTTACGCCAGAATGTATCTGGCATCAACATATCTATTTCTTCGAGGTGATATGAAATTCCCAGGCATCCCGGATAATGAGGAAGAACGATTAAGATCCCTTTATCTGGCAGACCTTCTTGATACCGGCTCCGAAGAACGATTCGATCGTTTAACCCGTCTGGCCAAAAAAATCTTTCAGGTGCCCGTGGTACTGATAAGTCTGCTCGACCGTGAGCGTCAATGGATGCTAGCGTGCGAAGGTTTGGGTACCCGCGAAACGCCTCGCAACATCTCTTTCTGTAGCCACGCCATTTTAGAGGATGGCCCCTTTATTGTTAACGACGCATCGCACGATGAACGTTTTCATGATAACCCGCTGGTGACCGGGGAACCTTACATCAGATTCTACGCGGGTTATCCCGTACATCTACCTGATGGCGCGGTTGCGGGTACGCTTTGTCTGATTCATTCCACGCCCCGCGGTTTCAGCGACGAGGATATTGCTTGCCTCAGAGATTTGGCTTTTATTGTCGAAGATGAATTTAAAATTATTGGTATCGCCATGACCGATAGCCTAACGGGCATACCGAATCGTCGTGGTTTCTACAGTAAAGGCGAAAAACGATTCCATTCCCTGACTAAAACCAATGCAACATTCAGCCTTATCTTTTTTGATCTCGATAAGTTCAAACCTATCAACGATCTCTGGGGGCATGCAGAAGGTGATGAGGTATTAAAAGTATTTGCCGCGATGCTATATAAGCGCCTGGGCACCAGAGATATTGCAGGACGCCTCGGCGGCGATGAATTTGCCGTTCTCCTCGCCCACCACGCCGATGCGGATGCATTTTTACACGGTTTGCGCAGCGATGTAGATGAGTACAACGAAAACTCGGGCAAACCCTATAACATCAATTATTCCTATGGGATGTTACGTAATGACCCGGATCGTTACCCGTCGCTGCGGGAAATGCTTAAAGAAAGCGATGAGGTGATGTACTCAGCAAAACGCAGGAAACACGCATAACCTTTCACATTGGCAGAGAATGAATATCAGGCATTGATAAAGGCTGTTTTGCAGGGCGGAGATTCTGACACGGAAAATGAGCATCGTTGAAGCCAGGGGGCATGAGCCCCCTTGATATTTATTTCAGTTTTTTACCAGCATCGTTAACGACCTTCTCGCCATCTTCCTTGGTGAATGCGCCTTTTTGCCCGTCCGGGAGGATATCCAGCACCAATTCTGACGGCCGGCACAGCCGCGTTCCCAGCGGCGTCACCACAATGGGGCGATTAATCAGGATCGGATATTGCAGCATAAAATCGATTAGCCGATCGTCAGTAAATTTATCTTCCGCGAGCCCTAACGCTTCATAAGGCTCAACATTTGTCCGCAGCAGAGCCCGTACGGTAATGCCCATGTCCCCAATCAGTTTGACCAGTTCATCGCGTGACGGTGGATGCTCAAGATAATAAATAATCGTAGGTTCAGTACCACTGTTGCGAATCATCTCAAGCGTATTGCGCGATGTACCACAGGCTGGGTTGTGATAAATGGTGATGTTGCTCATTTTCAGTATCTCATGACAAAGTGAAAGAGAGACGTAGCGCCAGCGCAGCCAGCGTGACAAACAGGACAGGCAGGGTCATCGCAATTCCGGTGCGGAAATAATATCCCCAGCCAATCTTCATATTCTTTTGTGCAAGCACATGCAGCCATAGCAAAGTCGCCAGGCTACCAATTGGCGTAATTTTTGGGCCTAAATCGCAACCAATCACATTGGCGTAAATCATCGCTTCTCTGACGATGCCGGTCGCCGCACTCCCATCAATGGATAATGCGCCAATCAACACCGTCGGCATATTGTTCATCACCGATGACAGAAACGCCGTCAGGAAACCGGTGCCGAACGTGGCAGTCCATAGACCGTTGTCAGCCAGCATATTGAGTACGGCAGACAGATACTCAGTGAGTCCGGCATTACGTAAGCCGTAGACGACCAGATACATACCCAACGAGAAAACCACGATCTGCCAGGGTGCCCCACGAAGCACTTTCCCGATGTTTATCGTATTTCCACGTTTTGCCACCACGAACAGCACTGCGGCGCCAACGGCGGCTATCGCGCTGACGGGGATCCCCAACGGTTCCAGAACAAAGAAACCAACCAGCAGGAACAGCAGGACTATCCAGCCCGCTCTGAACGTCGCCGGATCCTTAATCGCACTGGCGGGCATCTTCAGCAGTGAAACGTCATATCTGGCCGGAATATCCCGACGGAAGAAGAGATGCAGCATAACCAAGGTGGCTGCAATGGCCGCCAGGTTTACAGGGACCATCACGGAGGCGTACTGAGTAAATCCCAGGCCGAAGAAATCCGCTGAGACGATATTGACCAGGTTAGAGACAATCAGCGGCAGACTGGCGGTATCTGCGATAAATCCTGCTGCCATGACAAAGGCCAGTGTCGTCCTCGGGCTGAATCCCAGCGCCAGCAGCATCGCAATCACAATAGGCGTCAGTATCAATGCGGCACCGTCGTTAGCAAACAGAGCAGCGACAGCAGCGCCAAGCAATACTATCCATGTAAACAGCAGTCGACCGCGCCCGTGCCCCCACCGGGCAACATGCAGTGCGGCCCATTCAAAGAAACCGGACTCATCGAGCAGCAGGCTGATGATAATCACTGCAATAAATGCCGCTGTTGCGTTCCAGACAATATTCCAGACCACGGGGATATCCCCAATGTGGATGACCCCTGTTCCCAGCGCCAGCACGGCACCAATACTTGCGCTCCAGCCAATACTGAGTCCTCTGGGTTGCCAGATAACCAGCACCAGCGTCAGTATAAAAATACTCCCTGCCAAAAACATCCCGGATCTCTTTATATATGCTTATACATATGTGAGTAAACTATCAGCAAGACGTGCATGCCGATTTATCCAGCCATTCACGCACATCATCACGTAGGCACTGCCATGACGTCGTTATCGTCTCACTGGCCCATGCCGGGATATGGGGGGACAGTCGATAATGAACCCATTTCCCTTCCCGGCGATCCAGTACCAGCTCGGCCTCACGCAGGATAGCCATATGGCGAGAAATTTTAGGCTGTGATTCAGCTGTCGCAGCGCAGATATCACATACGCACAGTTCGCCGGCCTCCCTGAGTAACATGACAATCGCGAGGCGGGTTTCATCCGACAGGATTTTAAATAGCTGAACAGGCTGTAGCATCTTGTACTCCCTTCCCTTTACATACACATATGCTAAATCATATATATTTATTTTGAAATCACCAAACGATCCCGGAGATAAAAAACGGAAGACTTTTGCATAATTCGCCCAAGAGCTTAATCCCCCACCTCAGGCAATCGTGTGAGCCAATCCACAGGCGTGGGATTACGACAGGCTGCCCCATTCACTCGCTCCGAAAATGAAGTGCAGCAAGATCACTCACTGAATGAGTTGTAAAACTATGCGACTCAAAGGCAATCGTTTTATAATCCGAACACCTGAATATTGCACTGAATCTCTGCGCACCGACGCAGCATATTCAGCGTATGTCCCGATTCGACTTATCACCTCCATTAAAAATGGGGGATGACCCAGACTCTCCTGTTAAAGGATGTTTCTGCGAACAGTGAAGAAATACACGCCCGGTATTTTCCGAGCATAAGAGCAAATAATGAGCAAAGCCGTTAAATCCCTGGCGCTGGCGCTGGGCAATTCAAACAAAGAAGAAGCCACTAGCGCATTTCGTCAGGCATTCAGCTATGCACAGCGTGAAGGTGTACGCCTGAGTTCTCTACATGTTATCCGGGAAGAAACCGCCCCTATTACGGCAGATCGGGAACGTGAGTTGGTGGACAAGTATAATGTTCTTCTGGTCGAAGCCCGTCGTATCCGCGAACGTGCAACAACATTGCAGGATGAGAAAGTCGTCCTGAATGCGTCATACCAAAATGCACTTTCTGAACTCGGTCAATGTCAGAGTGAGCTGTCGGAGGCGCAAAAAGAGATCGCCCGGCTGCGAACCCTCGTCCTCGGTCTGAGTGCCGATACCACGACGCCGTCGACCACCAGCGTGGGGAGTGATTCAGCATCCATGATCCGTGATCGCCTGAATGCGAAGAAGGCAAAGATTGTCGATTTGTCTAAACATCCCATGACTCTTAAGACGCGTGAGATTTTCGATGCACTCCATACAGAGCTACAAGATTCAGCTCGCGGCTATTTCGATTACCGGGAACCAAAGGAAAGCGCCCCTTATGGGGAAATTCACTATTACTGGTCGCCAGGGGATACCTATCACATCTGGTGCAGGTACACCGGGGAAGGCTTTCGGATTTCGACGGCAACATTTGGCCCACGCGGTGGAGAGAAAGGGACAGATCAATATTTTGTAAAGGATGCTGATGCGCTTTTAGACTGGTTAATGAATCGATGGGAAGTCATGCTCTGAGTCACGTCATAGTGTCATTCTTAGGATACGAATGACCATAATTAGCTCTTAGTGAACATGTGCCTTTAGCATTTCGAAAAAAGGGGGCACAATTTTTATTCAGATTTAGAATCGTCAAACGCATCAAAACAGCACGGCTCGAAATAAAATCAGAACCACCAGCAACAGCGGTTCTCTATGCTTGAGTAGGAACGGATGAAGTGGCATTACCGTACGTGGGAAGGAACCACATTGCCCCCGTGAGCCCAGGATACGCATAGAGCATGAATTTCAGGCACAAAAAAACCACCCGTAGGTGGTTTCACGACATTGCTTATTGCTTTGATTATTCTTGTCTTTCCCATGGTAGCCGGAGTGGGACTTGAACCCACACAGCGCGAACGCCGAGGGATTTTAAATCCCTTGTGTCTACCGATTCCACCATCCGGCCAGGGAAGAAAGTGGAGGCGCGTTCCGGAGTCGAACCGGACTAGACGGATTTGCAATCCGCTACATAACCGCTTTGCTAACGCGCCTTTAAATCTTAAACATCCGCTATTGCCGATGCTCTTAATTTGGAGCGGGAAACGAGACTCGAACTCGCGACCCCGACCTTGGCAAGGTCGTGCTCTACCAACTGAGCTATTCCCGCATTATCAAGTTGACTCATTAACCACTTGATTTTGCTATCGTCTGGCAATCAGTGCTGCCGTTCGATGCGTTGCATTCTACTTATCTCACGCGGTGAGTCAACGGTATTTTTCGCAACTTTGTATCGTTTGCTGAAAATTACGCCGAAACGATCACTCTTGAAGCAAATCGCCGCGCGCGGCGTTCAGATATTGCAGCATCGACCACAGCGTCAGCACTGCTGCCACGAGGAATAACGCAATACCCGCCCACTCAACCCACATATTCGGACGCCACAGCATCCACACCAGCGCGGTCATCTGCGCGGTGGTTTTCACTTTACCGATCCACGAAACGGCAACGCTGCTGCGTTTACCCAGCTCGGCCATCCACTCACGTAACGCGGAGATAATAATTTCGCGAGCGATCATCGTCGCGGCCGGTAAGGTCACCCACCAGGTGTGGTAGTGTTCCGCCACCAGCACCATGGCAATCGCCACCATCACTTTATCCGCAACAGGATCGAGGAAGGCGCCAAAGCGGGTGCTCTGGTTCCAGCGACGAGCGAGATAGCCATCAAACCAGTCGGTAACGGCGGCCACAAAGAAGATCAGCGCGCAGACAAACGGCGCCCAGACGAACGGAAGGTAGAACGCCAGCACAAAAAACGGAATCAGGATGACGCGGAACAACGTAAGCAATGTAGGGATATTATATTGCATGGCGTGGTAACTATCTGTTGTTAGTAAATATTAGCCCTATGTTGCTACAGAGCCCCTAATGTTTCAACGAGTAGAAGATCTTTTCTGCTAAGCCAAGCGAGATTCCCGGCACTTTAGCGATATCCTCAATGCTGGCCTGCTGTAAACCTTGCAGCCCGCCCATATATTTAAGCAGCATCTGACGTCGCTTCGGCCCAACGCCTTCAATGGTCTCCAGCGAGCTGGTGCTTTTCACTTTAGCGCGCTTTTTGCGGTGCCCGGAGATAGCGTGATCGTGCGATTCGTCGCGGATATGCTGGATCACATGCAGCGCCGGAGAGTCAGGAGGCAGACTAAAGCCCTCGCCTTCCGGCTCAAAGAACAGCGTTTCGAGGCCGGCTTTACGGTCACTGCCTTTCGCCACCCCGAGCAACAGCGGGTGATGCTTATCCCACGGTACGTTGAGTTCAGCAAAAACCGCTTTCGCCTGGCCCAACTGCCCTTTGCCACCATCGATAAGAATGACATCCGGAATTTTGCTTTCATCAATCGCTTTACCGTAGCGACGGCGCAGCACCTGATTCATCGCGGCATAGTCATCGCCCGGCGTAATACCGGTAATGTTGTAGCGACGATACTCGGCACGCAGCGGGCCGTTAGCATCAAACACCACGCAAGAGGCCACGGTCTGCTCGCCCATAGTGTGGCTGATGTCGAAACATTCCATCCGCTTGATCGCCGGCAACTTCAGTTCGATAGCCAGCGCCTGGAGGCGCTGATGTACGGTAGACTGTTGGGAAAGTTTAGTCGACAGCGCGGTCACCGCGTTGGTGCGCGCCAGCTTTAAGTAGCGCGCGCGGTCACCGCGTGGTTTGGTTTGCACCTGAATACGTCGCCCGGCGAGTTCAGAGAGAGAGTCAGCGAGCAGCGTTTTATCTTTGAGCGAGAAGTCGAGCAGGATCTCGCCCGGTAGCGTGCGCATCTGGCTGCCCTGGAAATAGAACTGGCCAACAAAGGTTTCTACCACTTCGCCAAGTTCGGTATCGCTCGGCACCTTAGGGAAATAGCTGCGGCTACCGAGGACTTTGCCCTGGCGGATAAACAGCACGTGCACACAGGCCATTCCCGCCTCGAACGCCACGCCAATAACGTCCAGATCGTCCCCGTTATTCGAGACAAACTGTTTTTCCGTCACTCGCCGTACGGCCTGAATCTGATCGCGGATGCGCGCGGCTTCCTCAAATGCCAGCGCCTGGCTGGCTTTCTCCATGCGCGCAATCAGCTGCGTCAGCACCTGATCGTCCTTCCCCGCGAGGAACAGACGTACATAGTCCACCTGCTGCGCGTATTCTTCTTCACTGACCAGCCCCTTCACGCATGGCCCCAGACAGCGACCAATCTGGTATTGCAGGCAAGGACGCGAGCGGTTGCGATAAACGCTGTTTTCGCACTGGCGAACAGGGAAGATTTTTTGCAGCAAGGCCAGCGTTTCCCGCACCGCATAACCGTTGGGGAAAGGACCGAAGTACTCGCCTTTGGCATGCTTGGCGCCGCGATGCGTCGCCAGACGCGGATGGGCATCTGCGCTGAGGAAAATAAAGGGATACGATTTGTCGTCACGCAGCAGCACGTTATAGCGCGGCTGATAGAGCTTGATGTAGTTGTGCTCCAGCAGCAGCGCTTCCGTTTCGGTGTGGGTGACGGTGACATCAATCTGGGCGATTTGCGCCACCAGCGCTTCCGTTTTGCGAGAAGACACCTGAGCGCGAAAATAGCTGGCAAGGCGCTTTTTGAGATCTTTGGCTTTGCCAACATAAATAACCGTGCCGCCGGCATCATACATACGATAAACACCGGGCTGGCTGGTTACGGTTTTCAGAAAGGCTTTTGAATCAAAAACATCACTCACTGACTTGCTAACGACTCCGCATTGCACAGGCCATGGCGAATTGCCAGGTGAGTCAGCTCAACATCACCGTGTATGTTCAGCTTGCTAAACATACGGTAGCGGTAACTGTTCACCGTCTTGGGACTCAGATTCAACTGCTCTGAAATCTCATTCACCTTCTGACCTTTAGTGATCATCAGCATAATCTGCAATTCGCGTTCAGACAAACTGGAGAATGGCGATTCCGTCTTTTCCGGCTCAATCTGGCTTAACGCCATTTGCTGAGCAATGTCTGACGCGATATAGCGCTGACCGGAGAACACCGAGCGAATAGCGTTAACCACCTCTTGCGGCGCGGCGCCTTTGCTCAGATAACCCGCCGCACCAGCTTGCATAACTTTCGCCGGCAGTGGGTTTTCCGTGTGTACGGTTAGCATGATAACTTTGGTATCAACCGCCGAACGCGCAATTTTACGCGTTGCTTCAAGGCCACCGATGCCAGGCATATTCATGTCCATCAATACAACATCGACAGGATTGGCACGGCACCACTTAACCGCATCTTCCCCGCAGTTGGCTTCGCCGGTGACTCTAATACCTTTTATATCTTCGAGAATGCGTCGTATCCCTGCGCGCACCAGTTCGTGGTCATCAACAAGAAGGACGTTGATCAAAGGAATAATCTCCAGAATAGGGATAACGCTACTACTGCTTAATTCCCCCATACTACCGGGTTTTATATCATCTGTGAAAGTCTAAAAATGCCAGGGCTCCGATTTTGATCTCGTTTTTGGCAATAATCATGTACAGAGACTGGAAAACGCTAAAAAACAGTAAGATGCCGATGGCAGATATCAGTATGCTTACAGGGATTAACGGCGTAAACAGGCGCTTTGTCGTATATTTGATAAATAGCCCTTATAATATGTAACAACAATTAACGATGACAAAACCGTATTTAAACAATTTGCGCCTAACCTGCTGTCTACGCAGACGAAATAATAATTAATATCAGATCTGAGCAGCGCGCAAAAAACAGGCACTCCTTTTTTTCTCCCGGCTTGTGGTATACTGCGCCGCTTTCATAATCCGCATCGCGCATAATGCGCAGAAATTGTACGAGGCAATAAATGAGCACACCTGATTTTTCCACTGCAGAAAATAATCAAAATCTGGCCCAGGAAGTTTCCTGCCTGAAGTCTCTTCTGACCCTGATGCTGCAGGCGATGGGCCAGGCTGATGCTGGCCGCGTGATTATTAAAATGGAAAAGCAAATTGCGCAGTTAGAAGATGAAGCTCAGGCTGCCGTATTTTCCAGCACCGTTAAGCAAATTAAACAAGCTTACCGCCAGTAATAAAAAACCGGCTGTCAGCATCGCTGCTGACAGCCGGTTTGCCGTCTGGCACGCAGAACGCGAATACAGGTCAGATCAATCCAATCGCCGCTGCATAGCAGGCAATCTGCGTTTTATTCGGCGCATTAAATTTTTTCTGCATGTTCTTTTGATGGAAATTCACCGTATTCTCGGAAATCGACAAAATCATCGAGATCTCCGCAGATGTTTTCCCTTCCGCCGTCCATTTCAGAATTTCTAATTCCCGCTTGCTGAATTTCATCTCCCGCGGCATCACCATTTCATCTTCTACGCGTAATAGCGCCAGCAGACTCATTTCCAGCAGAATTTGTAAACGCAAAGCGATTTCATCCTGGTGCTGAATAGAACCCGGCGTGCGGGTACGCGACACCGACAGGAAACCGTGCGCATGGTTAGGCAACATCAGGCATTGTGTGGCGCCGGTTTGCAGACCATGTGCGCGCGCGGCTTGCCACAACTCCTGCGCGTCGCTGAACAACTCATCGTCCCAGGGTAAGTGACCCAACGAGAAATTATCAGGTTTTAGCACCGGATCGATAGCCATATAGTTCGCAGACTTATAATGCGACATCCAGGCATCAGGATAGGTGGTATACACAGAAATACGCGGCCGGGTAAACGGCACCGGATGTCGGACGCACAGGGCGAAGAAATCGTATTCCAGATATTCTGTTTGCGCTTGAAGTAGCGCGTATATCTGTTCACTTGCCGAAGCCGCCTGGAAAAGATGCAGCATTTCCCGCCGCCAACTGAAAAAATCATCGTCTCTCATAACGAACGAGAAACCCCCTGATCAATAATCATTTTTATGAATACAGAAACCTAACACATAAATCTTATTTATATGTATAAAAT
>NZ_JANEWH010000097.1:0-18045 GCF_028069715.1 Kluyvera sp. Awk 3
ATCCTAAAACATAGAGGCCATTTTCGGTATATTTATCGACAATCACATCCGGTGTATATTAGCGATCATACAACCCCGTTTGAGGAAATGCTTTATTACCTAAAAGTAAGTTAGACAGACCAAAAGAACAATCTGCTTCGCGCAATTATTACCTTTCCCTGATTCAGGATTGAAAGGCGGCCATGTTTTGTCACGAACTCTGGATACAGTTATGGTAAATAGATATGGATAGCTCGTCTCATCACAATAAAACACGCTATTATCGCAACGCCAAATTATCGCTTTCATTTAGCCTGATATTACTGATTCCGGGCCTGGTGCAGGGCGCTCAATCCATATATGAACAACAGATTGAGCAAGCCCGGAGCGGTAATTACTCCGCGTTTCTTATCTATGTTGAACGCTATCAGCAGCATAATGCCTTAAATGCCGGGCAGGTCGCGGACTGGCTACAGGTGGCATCGTGGGCCGGGCGCGATCGTGACGTTATTCAGATTTGGCAACGCTATCAGGTATATATGCCGATTCCGCCACGAGGGGTCGCCGCAGCCGCTCAGTCCGCGCGAAATCTTCAACAGTGGCAAACAGCGCTATCGCTTTGGCAACAGGCCCTTATGCTGGCGCCCGATAATGATGACTATCGTATCGGCTACATTAAAACCCTGGCCGACGCGCGTCAGGACTCTGCGGCGTTGAAAGAGGCGCAGCGCTTGCTCACCGAACGACATACCCCTGCCCATCTGCAAACGCTGGCCTATGTGTATCAACAGCAAGGGAAAGACTGGGATCGGTTATTAAACGATACCCTCGCACTCGTCCATGACCCACACGATAGCGCGATGCTCAGCGAGTGGGTTGCGGCCCTGAGCGATAGCCGAGTTGCTACGCCAGCGCAAGCACACGCGTCGTCGGCGACACTCACGCCCGAGCAGCGTCGGCAGTTGGATCTCAATGCGACGGCAGAAATCGTGCGCCTTGCAGTCCTACCGACCCGCACCGAACAAGAACGCTTCTTTCTGGCGCAGCTGGCGCTCAGCCGCTACGACGTGATGTTAACGCGCTGGAAAGACGATCCCGCTGCGCAGCAGGATGTGATACGCGCCCGTCTAGACAGACTTGGCGCCTTCTATGCCAACGCCGACTATTCGTCGGTGACTCATGAATACCAGACGCAACTCGCCGCAAAGCAAACCGTGCCCGACTGGGCTATCGGCTGGGTTATTTCAGCCTATCTGGAACAAGAAAACGTTTCCGCCGCCCAGACGCTCCTCGCCGAGCATCCGGGCTATATCCCGGACGCTGATGATGACCAGAACGCATTATTTTTCGCCCTGCTGGATACCGGTCAGTACCAGGCCGCCAGGCAATACGTTGCCCGGATGATGCAGAATACGCCCTGGGCCCGGTACGATTATGGCGATCCCATCGCCCAGCCTAACGATCGCTGGCTGACCGGACAATCGCTCTACGTGCAATACCTCGCGCAGAGCAACGCGTTACCACAGGCGCAGGCACTTTCCCGTCAGTTGGCTGACTCCGCGCCGGGCAATCAAGGGCTACAAATCGATTACGCCACGGTGCTGCAGGCTCGCGGCCAGCCCAGAGCGGCGGAACGTAAGCTCAAAATGGCAGAGGCGCTGGAACCTGCAAATATCGAACTGGAAAGCCAGCAGGCCTACGTCGCCATGGATCTTAATGAATGGCATCAGCTGGATGTACTGACTGACGATATCATCGCTCGCAGGCCTAAGGATCGCAGCGCGCAGAAGCTGGCCAGGCTGCGCGACATTCAGCATTTTTCAGAGTTACGCATTAACGCTGGTAAGGGACTGTATTCCGACAACCCCATCAGCGGCACGCACGATCTCTCCTGGGATGCCACGCTCTACTCTCCCCCGCTGGCGGACAACTGGCGCGTATTTGCCGGCACCCGCTTTGCACAGGGCCATTTTGATGAGGGCAAAGGCTCCGCGCGTCATCTCTTTGGCGGTCTGGAGTGGCGACCGCGTGATTTTTGGGGCGAGGCCGAACTGTCCAGCAATCACTATCACGGCACCAGCAAGCCGGGCGCACGCATCGCTGCAAAATATCGACCAGTTGACAGCTGGCAGTTTGGCGGCGAAATAGAGCGAATCTCCCGCACCACGCCCTTACGGGCGCTGCGTAATGGGATCAGCGCCAACCGCGCAGAGGCTTCAGTGCATTGGTATCAGAATGAACGGCGCGACTACCGCCTCAGTGCCGCAGCCAGCGATTTTTCTGACGGCAACCGTCGGCAGGAATACAGCGTAACCGGCCAGGAACGTCTGTGGCAGAGACCATCAATGACGCTCACCCTTGGCCCGGAAATCTCCGCAAGCGCCAACAGCCTCGCCGACACCCAGTATTACAACCCGGCGCGAGATCTCTCCGCGGCGGCTTCATTGACCGTCGACCACCAGATGTACCGACACTACGACACGCTCTGGAGCCAACAGCTCGTCGCCGGTGGCGGCGTCTACTGGCAGAAACAACGGTCCCCAGGCGCTATCACCCTCTTAGGTTACGGGCAACGCGTTCAGTGGAACAACGTCCTTGATACCGGGCTGATGCTTAATTGGGATAAGCGCCCTTACGACGGCAAACGCGAAAGCAATCTCGCCGTCACCTTTGATGCCACTTTACGGTTTTAAGGATGATTATGCTGAACACACGTCTCCGTATCAGCCTGATTACGATAGGCTGGCTGTGCATGAGCGCAGTCGCTTATGCCAAAGCAATGCCCTTTATTGCCCCGCAGGATCGCGCGCCGCTAGTGGCCAGCCAACCGTGGCCAAAAAACCACTTTCTGGTGCTGGGTTATCACGACGTTGAGGATGATATCGCCGACCAGCGCTACCTGACCGTACGCACCAGCGCGCTCAACGAACAGATTAGCTGGCTACTGCACAACGGCTATCACGCCATCAGCGTACAGGATATTATTGATGCGCATCAATCGCGTAAGACGCTGCCGCCAAAGGCATTTTTGCTAAGTTTCGACGATGGCTACAGCAGCTTTTATACCCGTGTCTGGCCGCTGCTGAAAGCCTGGAATGTCCCCGCGCTGTGGGCGCCGGTCGGCAGTTGGGTCGATACGCCCGCAGGACAGAACGTCAATTTTGGCGGCTTGATGACGCCACGTGAACGTTTTGCCACCTGGCAGATGGTGAGAGAGGTCAGCCGTTCTCCGTTGGTGGAAGTGGGTGCCCATACCTGGGCCTCACACTATGGCATTCCGGCCAACCCACAAGGTAGCCTCGAACCGGCGGTCGCCAATCGGTTCTACGATCGGCAAAGCGGCCGTTATGAAACAGACCAGCAGTTCACCCAGCGCATTAGTGAAGACGTGCGTAAAGTGACCGCGAAAATCGGTGAAGTAACCGGGAAACCGCCACGCGCCTGGGTTTGGCCCTATGGAGAAGCCAACGGAGCGACGCTTGCCATCGCCAAAAAGCACGGTTATCAATTGGCCTTTACGCTGGCCGATGGTCTGGGCGATGCCAGCGACATTGAAAATATCCCTCGCCTGCTCATTTCTGGAAACCCTTCGCTAAAAGCCTTCGCCAGCATGGTGACGCAGGTGCAGGAACCGGAAGTCGTGCGCGTGATGCATGTTGATCTCGACTATCTCTACGACCCGGATGTCGCCCAGCAGACCCGCAATATCGACAAGCTGGTGCAGCGGGTCTACGACATGAAGATCAGCCATGTTTTTCTACAGGCGTTTTCCGACCCACAGGGCGACGGCAACATTAAAGCGCTCTATTTCCCCAATCGCTGGCTCCCCGTACGCGCCGATCTGTTTAACTTCGTCTCCTGGCAGTTGCAGACCCGCGCCAGAGTTAAGGTTTATGCCTGGATGCCAGTGCTGGCATTCGACCTCGCCCCCTCCCTTCCCCGCGTACAACGCTGGGATCCACAAACCGGGCGTACGCTGACCGCCACCGAGCCCTACATCAGACTGTCACCGTGGAGCCCGCAGGCGCGTCGTCAGATAACGGATCTCTATGAAGATCTCGCCCGTTATGCCCCATTCAACGGCATTTTATTTCACGATGATGCCGTGCTTAGCGATTTTGAGGATGCGGGCCCGGCGGCCATTAGCGCGTGGCAACAGTCCGGCTCTTCCTACAGCATCGCCGACATGGCCCGCCACCCTACCGAGCGTCGGGCTTGGACGCGTTTCAAGAGCCAGACACTCGTGACGTTCACTCGTCAATTAAGCCACGCTGCCCAGCGTATTCGTGGCCCCCAGGTCAAAACCGCACGCAATATTTTCGCCCTCCCGCTGCTGGAGCCGGAGAGCGAGGCCTGGTTTGCGCAGAATCTCGACGATTTTCTGGCCGCCTATGACTGGACGGTACCAATGGCCATGCCGTTGATGGAATCCGTTACCCCTGCGCAAGCCGATGACTGGCTGGCTCAGCTGGTAAGCGCGGTGGCGGCTCGTCCCGGCGCGTTAAGCAAAACGATTTTCGAGCTTCAGGCCAAAGACTGGAATCACCGGGCGCAAAATGCTGTCCCCGACGCTCAGTTGGTGGAGTGGATGCAGGTGCTCCAGCTCAACGGTGTGAAAAACTACGGCTACTATCCCGACGATTTCATCGAAAACCAGCCCAACATGGCTCGTATTCGGCCCGCATTCTCTTCGTACTGGTACCCCAAAAATGACTGATCGCCTTATCGCATTTTGTATTTTAGGACTGGTGTTCGGGCTGCCGCTGGGCGTCGCAGCCATTTTTACCGGTGAGTTGATTCTCGATTTCGTGTTCTTCTGGCCACTATTTATGTCGGTACTGTGGGTCACCGGCGGACTTTATTTTTGGTTTCAGCTTGAACGCCGCTGGCCGTGGGATCCCAAAATGCCGCCGCCCGTTCTGCCCGGCGAGCCGCTGATATCGATCCTAATCCCCTGTTTTAACGAAGGGAAGAATGCGCGAGAAACCCTCTGCGCGGCACTGGCACAGCGTTATCCGCATATTGAGGTGATCGCCATCAACGACGGCTCAGCAGATGATACCGCCGAGGTACTTGAACAGCTTGCGCGCGAGCAGCCACGCCTGAGGGTGATTCATCTGGCGGAAAATCAGGGCAAAGCCGTGGCGTTAAAAGCGGGAGCCGCTGCGGCAAGGGGCGATCTGCTGGTGTGTATCGACGGCGATGCCCTGCTCGATAGCGATACGGCGGCCTATCTGGTCACGCCGCTGATTCAGTACCCGCATGTGGGGGCAGTGACGGGCAATCCACGTATTCGCACGCGATCCACGCTGATTGGCCGTATTCAGGTCGGTGAATTTTCCTCGATTATCGGGCTCATCAAACGCACGCAGCGCATTTATGGCCGGGTATTTACCGTCTCCGGAGTGATTGCCGCCTTCCGTCGACAGGCACTGGCCGACGTGGGTTACTGGAGCCCCGATATGATTACCGAGGACATCGACATCAGCTGGAAGTTACAGCTGCACCACTGGGACATCTTTTTTGAGCCACGTGCGCTGTGCTGGATCCTGATGCCTGAGACGCTGAAGGGACTGTGGAAGCAGCGCCTGCGCTGGGCACAAGGCGGCGCGGAAGTTTTCCTGGTTAATCTGCGCAAACTGTTTAGCTGGGAACATCACCGAATGTGGCCCCTGTTTGCGGAATATGCACTCTCCACGCTGTGGGCTTTTGCCTATGCGGTGACGGTACTGCTGTTTCTGCTCAGCTCTCTTTTGCCGCTGCCGGAAAATCTGGCCGTCAGAAGCCTGTTTCCCCCGGAGTTTACCGGCCTGCTGCTGGGGGTGATGTGTTTGCTACAGTTCGCCGTCAGCCTGTTTATTGAACGCCGCTATGAAAAGAAGGTCGCCTTTTCGCTGTTCTGGGTGATTTGGTTCCCGATGGTGTACTGGATGATAGGCATGTTCACAACCATCGTCGCCTTCCCGAAAGTTATGCTGAAACGCCAGCGCGCACGCGCGCGTTGGGTGAGTCCCGATCGTGGTAAAGGAAGAATGTGATGAACGAAAATAGCATAATTTTAACCGAACACCGCCTGATGCCCCGCTGCTTTGACGCGGCGTTAACGCTGCTCGCCTGGTGCGGTTTTCTGTTTTTTCTCTACGCCAATCTGCTAATGAAGCTGACCGAAGACGGCGGACAACGCTGGGATACGATGGTCGAGGCGTTCAATACTCTGCTGGTGTACCTGCTGATTGCCGCGATCAACGGCTGGCTGTTGATTCTCTGGTATCAATACAACCGTCGGCGAACACATTCCCGACGCCATGCCCGCCTGGCGTCGCTGCAGAGGGACGAACTTGCCCGCAGTTTTAACATTGCGCCGCAGATTATTTCGGAGATGAGCCAGTACAATCTGCTGACGGTCTATCACGACAATATTGGTCGTATTATCGATTTAAAAACCGCGTCTCATCATCGCGGCTAAAAAAAAGCCAGCCCGCGGTAAACGGGCTGGCATTCTTTTCGGCAACAACGATTACTTCAGGTATTCACCGCTGCGCAGCGCTTCAATACGCTTATCCAACGGTGGGTGAGTCATAAACAGCTCACTCAACGATTTGGATTTACCGTTGATGCAGAACGCCATCATGCTGCTGGCTTCCTGCGGTTCATAGCTGGTTTTCAAACGCTGCAGCGCCGCAATCATCTTCTCGCGGCCCACCAGCTTCGCCGAACCGGCATCAGCGTGGAATTCGCGATAGCGCGAGAACCACATGGTGATAATGCTCGCCAGAATACCAAACACCAGTTCCAGCACCGTCGCCACCGCGAAGTAAATCAGCGGGTTGCCGTTGCTGCTCTCTTCTCCGTCGTCACGGTTGCCGCCGAGGAAGCCAGCCGCAATCTGCGCAATGACGCGTGAGATAAAGATAACGAAGGTGTTCACAATGCCCTGGATCAGCGTCATGGTCACCATATCACCGTTGGCAATGTGGCTGATTTCATGGGCGATGACCGCTTCAGCTTCGTCACGGCTCATGTTCTGCAACAGGCCAGTACTCACGGCAACCAGCGATGCATCACGGCGTGCGCCGGTAGCAAAGGCGTTGATATCCGGCGCGTGGTACAGCGCAACCTGTGGCATGGCAATCCCTACCTGCTGCGCCTGACGAGCGACGGTTTCCAACAGCCAGCGTTCCTGCTCGTTACGCGGTTGCTCAATGACCTCGCCGCCTACCGATTTCAGCGCCATCCATTTCGACATCATCAATGAAACAATGGAACCGCCGAAACCAAATAGCAGCGCCATAATCAGCAGACCGGTCATGCTGCTCGACTGAATTCCTGTCAGGCTTAGCACCAGCCCAAACACAACCATCACGGCCAGGTTGGTCATCAGGAAAAGCGCGATTCGCATCATAATTTACTTTTAACCTCTTCTTAACAAAACGCACTATGCGATTATCCCTATCGTAGGGGTAATCCGCCGATTTTCAACGATCACGTGAGGCTAAGTCACGAGAAAGACACAACTTTACATTTTGTAGCATCATTGTTGACAAGAACTTGAGGGAGATAAAAAAACAGGCACAATTGCTTGTGCCTGTTGGGGTTACTTGCTTGCCGCCGGTTGTTCAGCGGGCGCGGATTTCTCCAGCTTCGAAAGGTCAACGGCGATATTCACCGTCTCGTCCAGATACGGATCTGGCTCTTTATAGTCTTTCGGTAAATCGTCCAGCTTCTTAATCGGCGGCTTGCCTTCACGCTTGTAGCGATCGTTCACGCGCGCCAGACGAGTCGCATCGTCCTCTTCGTTCTCTTTTTCACGCTGGGCGTAATTGAGAGACACGATACTGCGCTTATCTTTCAGGGCGTTGAAGTGCGCAATATCTTTAGCGATGTACTGGAACTCAGGATCCTTCGCAATACGATCGGCATGCAGCTTCAGCAACTGAGGCTCAAACGGCGCCATGTCGCCAGACTTCACGTAGGTCGCCGCATTGATGCTATCCCACGGCAGCGCGTTGTCTTCGAACTTCTCACCGGTTTCGGTCTCTTCGTTACCGGTCGGCATCATGATGTCCGGCGTAACGCCTTTACGCTGCGTACTGCCGCCGTTAATGCGGTAGAACTTCTGAATGGTGTACTGAACGGAGCCCAGCGCCGGCCATTCAGGGCGCAGCATTTGATCGTAGATACGGTTCAGCGAGCGATACTGCTGTACGGTGCCTTTACCGAAGGTTGGCTCACCCACGATCAGCGCACGACCATAGTCCTGCATTGCCGCAGCAAAGATTTCCGACGCCGAGGCGCTGAAGCGGTCAACCAGCACCACCAGCGGCCCTTTGTAATAAACCACGCCGTCATTGTCGCTGTCTTCGCGCACCTTACCGTTGTTATCACGTACCTGCACCACAGGGCCAGACGGAATAAACAGACCGGAAAGCGAGACTGCTTCGGTCAGCGCGCCGCCGCCGTTGCTGCGCAGGTCAATAATAACGCTGCTGACGTTCTGTTTTTCCAGCTTCTGCAGCTGAACCTTCACGTCTTCAGT
Source organism: Kluyvera sp. Awk 3 (assembly GCF_028069715.1). Lineage (NCBI taxonomy): Bacteria > Pseudomonadati > Pseudomonadota > Gammaproteobacteria > Enterobacterales > Enterobacteriaceae > Kluyvera > Kluyvera sp. Awk 3. Next base: position 8,516 of record NZ_JANEWH010000097.1, read on the forward strand.
CAGACCAACGTAGAAGCCCGGAATGTCGAGTACGCCAACCTTATTGTTGCCGGTACCTTTCACCGACATTTTCACCGCGCGATCTTCCAGGCGGATACGCTCACGGGTCAGGGTAACAATACGGGTTTTTGAGCCTTTCCCGGCAGGAAGGATTTCAAGGCGTACCTTGCTACCCTTCGGCCCTTTGATCAGCGCAACAACATCATCAAGACGCCAGCCGATCACGTCAACCATGCCTTTACCGGCCTGGCCTACGCCGACGATACGATCGCCCACGCTAATCGCCTTGCTCTTCGCCGCCGGGCCGCCTGCCACCATGGAGTTGATCACGGTGTAGTCATCATCCATTTGCAGCACAGCGCCAATCCCTTCCAGAGACAGGCTCATCTCGGTATTGAACTGTTCGGTATTACGCGGTGAAAGGTAGTTGGTATGCGGGTCGATTTCACGGGCGAAGGAAGTCATCGCCAGCGAGAACACATCTTCGCTGTTGGTTTGCGCCAGGCGACGGATCGCGAACTTATAGCGACGCGCCAGGGTATCATGAATTTCTTTATCGTCTTTACCGGCGAGTTTGAGGCTCAGCTGGTCATATTTGACTTTGCCGTCCCACAGCGCATTCAGCTCGGCTTGATCCTTCGGCCATGGCGCTTTACTGCGATCCAGGTTGAAGGTGTCATTACCGGTGAAATCCATCGGGCGCTCAAGCACCTTCAACGCATATTCATAGCGCTCAAAGCGACGTTTTTGCGCCAGATTGTAGAGATCGTAAAAGACATCCAGTTTGCCGGAACGAAGCTCGTCGCCAATCTGCCCTTTCTTCGCCGCAAACTGCGCAACGTCGCTGGCCAGCAGCACGTTGTGGCTGTAGTCCAGGAGGTTCAGATAGCGGTCAAAAATTTTGGCCGAAAAGGCCTGGTCGAGATCGAACTGGCGGTAGTGAGAACGGGTAAAGCGAGAGGTGACGCGCTCGCTTACCGTGGCGTGCTGAGTCTCTTCCTTAAGCACAGGAAGTTGCTCAACACGGGTAATATCTTCCACCGCTAAGGCCTGGCCTGTTATTAATAACAGGCCAGCAAGCGCGGAGAGCCTAAAAAGTTTGTTCATGCCTGGCCCGGCCTCCGTTTCAGAACACCAGGTGTTCTGCGCGTACAATCATTGACATACCAGAAGTAAGCTGAACGCGAACGCCATCCTTGGTGATTTCCAGGATTGTGGCATCCATAGCGTTATTGCCCGCTTTAACTTTCAGGGATTGGCCGACCGTCAGTGCGGACAGATCGGAAACCGGCGTCAGTTTTTCTTCGCGCACTTCGCGAGCCGGTTTAGCGGCTGGTTTTGCAGTAGCAGCGCGCGGCTTACGCTCAGCCCCTTCTTTACGGCGTACCGGAGGACGTGGTTTACGCTCACGACGCGGCGCATCGCCTTGCTCACCAGCAGCAGCGGCGGCTTCGCGTTTTTTCGCCTGCTGTTCAGCGCGCTGCGCCTGAACGCGAGCTTTGGCTTCTTCAAGCTGCTGACGTGCGTGTGCGACGTGCTGCTCGTCCAGCTCACCGCAAGGGTTGCCGTCGAGGTCGACGCGAACTGCACCGGCTTTGATACCGTACAGGTAGCGCCAGCTTGAAGTATAAAGACGGAGTGCGGAACGCAGTTGGGTTTTGCTGAGGTTCATCTCCCCTTCAACACGCTCGACGAGATCCTGAAAAATACCGACTTTCAGAGGACGAGCTTCACCTTCCGCGCTGAAGCACTGCGGAAAACGTTCGGCTAAAAATGCGATAACTTCTTTACTGCTATTCAACTTAGGTTGATTTTCCATGAAATTTCCTGATTACAACGGACGTAGCCAACAAGCCGCAGGCATGAACAGGCGACATTATAATGACGTCATCCGTAAATGCTACGTTATCCGTTGATTATCCTGCGACGGGTGCAAAGAATTTTTGGTAATCGGTGGCTTCAAGCACTTTTTGCAGGTGGCCAACCAGTTCACGCAACCCCTGTTCATCCTCTTCGCCAAAGCGCGAGAACACGGTGCTATCGATATCCAACACGCCAATAACCTGGTTATTGACCACCAGCGGCAGCACGATTTCGGCGTTACTGGCAGCATCACAGGCAATGTGCCCATCAAAAGCATGAACATCTTCTACGCGCTGAACGCGATTTTCCGCTACCGCGGTACCGCAAACACCGCGGCCCACCGGGATACGCACGCAGGCAATTTTGCCCTGAAACGGCCCGAGAACCAGCGAATCGCCTTCCAGCAGGTAAAAACCGGCCCAGTTAACGTCGGACAGACGCTCGTACAGCAGCGCGCTGGTATTGGAGATTACCGCTAAGAAACTTGTTTCACCTGCCATTAATGCCTGAAAATCGCGGTTAAGATCCGCGTAAAATTCTGTTTTGCTCATTATTCAATCACTATTGTTTACGATGTTACTGATTCGTTACCTTGCCTGGGCCCTTATAAAATACGCATTAAGTGCGTTCGGGCTCAAGATGAATCCATACTTAGGTTAAGATAGAGTTATACATTCATTTATCAATGTAATAAATGGCACTGAAAACATCACGTATAACGCCGACGAAAAAAATACGAATTCACACGGTCAGCGAACCTTTGCCGTGGGCACATTACCAACGTTGCCCGCAGTGCGATATGCTTTTTCGGTTACCGGTCGTAAAATCATCGCAAAGCGCCTATTGCCCACGCTGTAACGCCAAAGTGCGCGACGGCCGCGACTGGTCGTTAACCCGTCTGGGCGCCATGGCGATTGCCATGCTGCTGCTGATGCCCTTCGCCTGGAGCGAACCGCTGCTGCGGCTGTATCTGCTCGGCGTGCGCATTGACGCCAATCTGCTGCATGGGATCTGGCTGATGACCGATAGCGGACACCCCATCACCGCCGCGATGGTGTTTTTCTGCACCGTCGCCGCTCCCGCGGTTCTGGTGACGTCCATCGCCTATTTGTGGCTCGGTAACATTCTAGGGATGAATCTTCGTCCTGTCCTGCTGATGCTCGATAAATTGAAAGAGTGGGTGATGCTCGACATCTACCTGGTCGGTATCGCCGTGGCCTCGATTAAGGTCCAGGACTACGCGTTCCTGCAACCGGGCCTGGGTCTGCTGGCTTATATCTCGCTGGTAGTGCTCAGTATCCTGACGCTGATTCATCTAAACGTCGAACAGCTTTGGGAACGCTTCTATCCCCAGCGCCCCGCTACGCGGCCTGACGGCGCGCTCCAGGTGTGCCGCAGTTGCCATTATACCGGTTTCCCGGATGCGCGCGGTCGCTGCCGCCGCTGTCATACACCGCTTTATCACCGCGGCAAACACAGTCTGCAAAAAAGCTGGGCGGCGCTGATCAGCTCGATTGTTTTTCTGCTCCCCGCCAACCTGCTGCCTATTTCCATTATCTATGTCAATGGCGGCCGCCAGGACGATACGATTCTTTCCGGGATCCTGTCGCTGGCCAATAGCAACGTGGCGGTGGCGGCGGTCGTCTTTTTTGCCAGTATTCTGGTCCCCTTTACCAAAATTATCGTGATGCTGACGTTGCTTATCAGCATCCACTTTAAGTGCGAACAAGGGTTGCGCACGCGCATCCTGCTGCTGCGTTTTGTCTCCTGGATTGGCCGCTGGTCAATGCTCGATCTGTTTGTTATTTCGTTAACCATGTCGCTCATCAATCGCGATCAACTTCTCGCCTTTACGATGGGTCCCGCTGCGTTTTATTTTGGCGCTGCGGTAATATTAACTATTCTTGCTGTTGAATGGCTGGACAGCCGCTTACTTTGGGACGCACATGAGTCAGGAAACGCCCGCTTCACAGACTGAGGCGCGAATTAAAACAAAACGTCGCATTTCACCGTTCTGGCTATTACCGGTCATCGCGCTGATGATTGCCGGCTGGCTTATCTGGAACAGCTACGAAGACCGGGGAGCGACCATCACCATCGACTTTATGTCGGCGGATGGTATTGTTCCCGGCCGCACGCCGGTGCGCTTCCAGGGCGTTGAGGTGGGAACGGTTCAGGATATCCGTCTGGCCCGTGACCGCAGCAAAATTGAGGTCCGCGCCAGCATCAAAAGCGATATGGAAGACGCACTGCGGGCAGATACCCAATTCTGGCTGGTCACGCCGAAAGCCTCTCTCGCGGGTGTTTCCGGGCTGGATGCGCTGGTCGGCGGTAACTATATCGGCATGATGCCCGGTAAAGGCGAACCGCGTGATCATTTCACCGCCCTCGACACACAGCCGAAATACCGCCTGAACAACGGCGAGCTGATGATCCACCTGCACGCGCCGGACCTCGGTTCGCTCAATACCGGGTCGTTGGTTTACTTCCGCAAAATTCCGGTTGGCCGCGTCTACGACTACACGATCAATCCGAATAATCAGGGCGTCACCATTGACGTGCTGATCGAGCGCCGTTTCACCAATCTGGTGAAAAAAGGCAGCCGCTTCTGGAATGTCTCCGGCGTGAAAGCCGACGTTGGCCTTAGCGGCGCGAAGGTGCAGTTGGAGAGTCTGGCCGCGCTGGTTAACGGTGCGATTGCTTTCGACTCGCCATCCGATTCCCAGGCCGCCGGGCAGAACGATGAGTTTGGCCTCTATGAAGATCTGGCCCACAGCCAGCGCGGCGTGCTTATTCAGCTGCAGTTGCCGAACGGCGATGGGCTGAAGGCGGGATCGACGCCGATGCTGTATCAGGGGCTGGAAGTCGGTCAACTGACAAAAATGACGCTCAATCCGGACAGTTCGGTCACCGGCGAAATGACCGTCGACCCGAGCGTGGTATCGCTGCTGCGCGAAAATACGCGCATTGAACTCCGTCAACCGAAGCTGTCGCTGGAAAACACCAATCTAAGTCAGTTGCTCACTGGCAGTACCTTTGAGTTGGTGCCGGGTGAAGGCGCGCCAAAGGATCGCTTTACCGTACTCGCTGCGGATAAAACATTGTTGCAGCAGCCCGGCGTGTTGACGCTAACGCTGACCGCGCCTGAGAGCTATGGCATCGACGCCGGGCAGCCTATCATGCTACATGGCGTGCGCATCGGCCAGGTCATGGAGCGTACGCTGAACGCCAAAGGTATCAGTTTCGCCATCGCCATCGATCCGCAATACCGTGACCTGCTGCACGGCGACAGCAAGTTTGTCGTGAACAGCAAAATGGACGTCAAAGTCGGTATCGACGGCGTAGAGTTCCTCGGGGCCAGCGCCAATGAATGGCTGAGCGGCGGCATTCGCATTTTACCCGGAGAAAAGGGAGCGATGAAAGCCAGCTACCCGCTGTTCGCCAATCTGGAAAAAGCACAGGAAAATAATCTTAGCGATTTCCCGACAACCACGTTGATGCTCACCGCCGACACGCTTCCGGATATTCAGACCGGTTCCGTCGTGCTATACCGTAAGTTTGAGGTGGGTGAAATCACCTCCGTACAACCGCGCGCCAACGCGTTTGATATCGCGGTGCATATTAAGCCGGAATACCGTTCGCTGCTGACCCCGAACAGCGTGTTCTGGGCCGAAGGCGGCGCGAAAGTGCAGTTGAACGGCAGCGGGCTGACAGTGCAGGCTTCCCCGCTTTCACGGGCGTTAAAAGGCGCAGTCAGCTTTGATAACATCAGTGAAGCGAATAATGGAACCCGCAAGGGCGACAAGCGCGTCCTGTTCCCTTCAGAAACCGCCGCGCGCGCCGTTGGCGGGCAGATCACCCTGCATGCCTTTGATGCGGATAAACTGTCTGCGGGTATGCCGATTCGTTATCTCGGCATCGATATTGGGCAGGTACAAAGTCTGGATCTCAATGCCTCGCGCAATGAAGTACAGGCCAGCGCGGTTCTTTACCCTGAGTATGTGAATACCTTCGCCCGCCGCGGTACCCGTTTCTCCGTGATCACACCGCAAATCTCAGCGGCCGGCGTTGAACACCTGGATACCCTGCTCCAGCCGTACGTCAACGTTGAGCCGGGTCACGGTGAGCTGCGTCGCGATTTTGAACTTCAGGAGGCGACCATTTCCGATTCACGCTACCTCAACGGCCTGAACGTGGTCGTGGAAGCGCCGGAATCTGGTTCGTTGAGTATCGGTACACCGGTGCTGTTCCGGGGAATCGAAGTCGGTACCGTTACCGGCCTACATCTCGGTAGCCTCTCTGACCGGGTGATGATTGAAATGCGCATCGGCCAGCGCTACCAGCATCTGGTGCGTAACAACTCGGTCTTCTGGCTGGCTTCCGGCTACAGTCTCGACTTTGGCCTGATTGGCGGTGTGGTGAAGACCGGCACCTTCAATCAGTTCATTCGTGGCGGTATCGCTTTCGCCACGCCGCCAGGAACGCCGCTGGCACCGAAGGCGCAGGAAGGCAAACACTTCCTGCTGCTCGAGTCCGAGCCGAAAGAGTGGCGCGAATGGGGTACCGCGCTGCCGCGTTAACGCCCTCCCTCACGCGCCGGTGTCCCGTCACCGGCGCGTTTTATGATAGACTGCGCGCTCTTTATCTCCTTGTGGTATTCGCCAGTGGCTCAAAACTCTGTCTATTTTCCTGATGAATTCCTCGCGCAGATGCGTGAGGCCATGCCGGCTCATCTCTCGTTTGACGCATTCCTTGCCGCCTGCCAGCGCCCGCTGCGTCGCAGTATTCGCGTGAATACGCTGAAAATCACGGTTGATGATTTCCTCACCCTGGTCGCCCCTTATGGCTGGCAACTGACCCCGGTCCCCTGGTGTGCGGAAGGCTTCTGGATTGAGCGTGATGACGAGGACGCACTGCCGCTGGGCAGCACCGCTGAACATCTGAGCGGGCTATTTTATATTCAGGAAGCCAGTTCCATGCTGCCGGTAGCGGCACTGTTTGCCGACGGACTGCAGCCGGTTCGGGTAATGGACGTTGCCGCGGCCCCGGGCTCGAAGACTACGCAGATTGCCGCCAGAATGGGCAACCGCGGTATGCTGCTGGCCAACGAATTCTCCGCCAGCCGGGTCAAAGTGCTGCACGCCAATATCAGCCGTTGCGGCATCCGCAATACCGCGCTCACACACTTTGACGGCCGCGTGTTCGGCGCCGCCTTACCCGAGTGCTTTGATGCCATCCTGCTCGATGCCCCCTGTTCCGGCGAAGGCGTGGTGCGTAAAGATCCCGATGCGTTGAAGAACTGGTCGCTGGCGAGTAACCAGGCGATCGCCGAAACCCAACGCGAGCTGATCGACAGCGCTTTCCACGCGCTGCGTCCGGGCGGCACGCTGGTCTACTCGACCTGTACGCTGAACCGCGACGAGAACGAGTCGGTCGTCGCCTGGCTGCTGGCGCGTTATCCGCAGGAAGTCGAGGTTATGCCTTTGGGTGAACTCTTCGCTAGCGCTGACCAGGCATTGACGCCTGAAGGCTTCCTGCACGTGTTCCCACAAATTTATGACTGTGAAGGATTCTTCGTCGCGCGACTGCGTAAGACCGCGGCGATTGAAGCGCTGCCAGCGCCGGGCTACAAGGTGGGTAAATTCCCGTTCACCCCGATGAAAACGCGCGAATCCGCTGCCGTTGAGAGTGCAGCGCACAGCGTGGGCATTGAATGGGATGAAGCGCTAACGCTCTGGCAGCGCGACAAAGAGGTTTGGCTGTTCCCTACCGAAATCGCGCCACTGCTGGGTAAAGTTCGTTTTTCCCGTATTGGACTGAAACTTGCCGAAACGCACAACAAAGGTTTTCGCTGGCAGCACGAAGCGGTCGTTGCGCTGGCTAATACGCAAAAGCTGGGGCATGAGCTGACGCTGGAAGAAGCGCAGGAATGGTATCGTGGCCGCGACGTCTATCCGCAACAGCCGCCCGCTCACGACGACGTCATTGTCACCTTCCAGGGATTCCCGCTGGGGCTGGCAAAGCGCATTGGTTCACGATTGAAAAACAGTTATCCCCGCGAATTGGTACGAGATGGGAAACTGTTCGCCAGCAGGTCGGAGTAGCGGACAAAAAAAGCGCACTTTTTAACTGGCGTAATTCTCGACGTTGACTACGCTGAAAAGGTACGGCCTAACTGGTCGTACCACAACGGTCAGCAGATTAACGGAGAGCATGATGAGTAAAACCAGCGTACGCATTGGCGCATTCGAAATTGATGACGCCGTGCTGCATGCCGATCAACACGGCGAGCGAACGTTAAGTATCCCTTGTAAGTCCGATCCCGATTTATGTATGCAGTTGGATGCCTGGGACGCCGACACCAGCATCCCGGCCCTTCTTGATGGCGAACGTTCCGTTCTTTATCGCAAGCACTACGATCAACCGTCCGATGCCTGGGTTATGCGGCTTGTCTAACCCAAAAGGAACCCGCCCACAGGCGGGTTATTTATTTGGCGTGCGGCACCACAGTGTACAATGATGCCTGACCATGAGGTCGGGTTTTAAAGCGGCGATGCACCCACAGATATTGCTCCGGTGCCCGTAAAATCTCACGCTCGATAATTTTATTCATATAGCTGGCAGCGGGGATCTCATCCCCACTCGGATAGTCTGTCATCGCTTCGCTGATATGCAGGGTATAACCTTTCTGGCAAGGTTTACGCACCATGGTCACCGTCAGCATGGCTGCGCCGGAAAGACGTGACAGTACGTTTGTTCCATTGGTGGTTGCCGCCTCGTTGACGGAGAAAAACGGCGCAAAAACGCTGCCTTTCGGGCCGTAGTCCTGATCGGGCGCGAACCATACCGCTTCACCGGCCTTCAGCGCCTGCACCAGACCCCGCAAGTTACGACGGTCAATCATCGCTTTATTCGAACGCAGACGCCCGGTAGTCTGCACCCATTCCATTAGCGGATCGTTGTGCGGACGATAGGTCGCCATCATCGGACGACACAGCCCCATCGCACGGCCACCCAGCTCCAGAGACATGAAGTGAACACCAACCACCATAACGCCGCGCTGCTCTTTCAACGCGTTCATCAGGTTGGCGTACCCTTCCACATCAAACCATTTTTTAACGCGGGCATCGCTCCAGAACCAGGCCATCCCGGTTTCAATCAGCCCCATGCCCAGAGACATAAAGTTTTGCTCGATCAGCTTCTCACGGTCCGCGACATCCATATGCGGGAAACAAAGTTCAATATTACGTGCCGCAATCTGCTCCCGGCGTTTTAGAAAGCGTCGGGATGCTTTACCCAGCGACGTGCCAAGGAGATGTAAAACGGGGTAAGGTAACTGTACAACCAGCCACAAGGCGGCCAGAGCGAACCACTTCAGCCCGTTGCGCGGGTGAAGTAAAGCGGTATCAAAATTTTTAAACATCATTCTTTCCAGCAACGAAATGCAAGGGTAACACTTAAGGAGAATCGATTCCGTTCATTCATCTTTATGCGTTTGTGTATATGTTGGACCCTGCTGCATTCGACAAATTCACTTCCCGGACGTTTATTTACAAACGGCTGGTATCAGAGGTATGAGGCGGGGGTGGCAGGCTGTGGCTCAACTCGCCGCAAGCATGCGCCTTTTTGCTGCAAAAAAATAGAGAATTTAATTCACATTACAAAAT
>NZ_JANEWH010000098.1:0-18028 GCF_028069715.1 Kluyvera sp. Awk 3
TAACTGGACTGGCGCATTTAAGATATTTCACAATCTTTTCATTACGCAGGATTTTATTTGCATCCCGTTTTATTTTTAACGCGCTATATTTGCCCGTACAATCATTGCCAGGCAATTGAATTCTATTCACTTTGCCAATCTGTTCACAATTCCAACAGCATGAAAATAAAGCCAGCATTATCAAGAAGATAATTCCGGTAAGAGCCATTAAAAACGAATAAAAACAGGAAAATGAACGTTGGGGATTATAACCAGCTGATGTGTAACAAAAAAGCGGGAAGCGCGGCGGGAGTTAGATGTTATTTAACTAAGGAAAGACAAAAATAAACTAAGCAAAGGGCGGCAAGGCCGCCCTTTTGACGATTAGAAATCGTAACGCAGACGGACCAGGTTCATGTCGCCCAGATCGTCGGTGCTGGAGGTAAACACGTGTTCGTAGTCCACGCGGAAACCGTAATCCAGTTGGAAGCTGATACCCACGCCGTTATCGATGCGCTGGTAGTTGCGGCCATTCACGTATTCAATACGGTCACCCATAAAGTATGGCTGAACGGATTTAAGCGCGTACTGGCCCACCGGGATTTTGTAGCCCGCGAAGTATTCAATACCCCACGCATCGCCCGCGAAGTAATCGTGAACGGAGGATTTTTTGGTGGTCATAAAGTTCTGATACCAGCCGCCGCCAACGGAGAACGTCCAGTTATCCGGCGTCCAGCTCAGCGCCGTACCCACGATGTTCTGATCGTAAGTTTTACCGTCGTTGTTGTAGGTGGTATTCATATCCGCACGGGTATAGTTCCATGCCGTACCCCAGGAGAGGTCGTCGGTGATATGGTAATCCACACCCAGTGAACCGCCGCCTTTACGTTTGTACAGCAGACCGTTGTTGAGGTTCAAATCATCGCTGAATAGATAAGACGCGTAGAGATCAACATCGCCTACCGTTTTCTTATACTTCAGTGATTTACGGGTACGATAAGAACCATCGTAGTCGCCGTTGATACCGTTACCCGGCGCCTGACCAATCATGTCATAGTCCCAGATATCGGTTTTCGCACCGACCACATCGTAGTAGATGCTGTTTTGTTGACCGAAGGTCAGCGTACCCCAGGTATCGCTCTTCAGGCCGGTGTAGAGCATACGACGAGTCGTGTCGTTGGCGCCTTCAGCGTAGTGGTTATCCCAGTCGAAGACTGCCGGAATGTTCACGCCCAGTTCGTAGTAGCTGATCCAGCTAATGTCATCGAACAGGTAGTAATCCGCGGCGAAGCGGAAACGCGTGCCGCCGTCAAAACCGTTACGTTTGTAAGAGCCTTTGTCACCATCGCCGGTCATCATGTTGAACTGCGGACGAATACTCCCGCCCACGGTGAAGTTCAGACGGCTAAGCGGGTTCCCGGCCTGCGGATCCTGCTTGAGCAGGGTAATTTCAGCCTGGGATGCGAAAGACGTTAAAGCCACTGCAGCACCGATCGATAACGCCAGTGCTTTCATTTTTATAGTCATTATTTTTCCTTGATAGATTTATAGCCAACTATCTGGCTAACAAATATTATCGTTTATTAATAAATTCCACCTCGCTGATTTTTAATGAAACGTGCGCTTTAGGTTTCCAGAATTACCGAAAGGTGCCGTAAAACAGGCAACGTGATGAAAGGATGAGCGATTTCGATGAGAAGCGAGGAAGCGTGATGGCGGTTACCCGGCATTGCTGTGCTCCGCCGGGTAACGTCAGGACAGAATTAGCTTGAGAACTGGCGGAACAGCGCCCGCCCCTTCAGCAGGCGCAGGCCCAAACCGCCGCCGCACAGAGACAGCAGGAACGCCCCGCACAACGGCAACGATACCCACAGACGCCAGTCCGGCGACCACGGGAAATCAAACACGTGAGTTTGCAGCATCGCCAGCGCGGTTTCGGCTCCGATGGCTGCCACCAGGCCGGAAATCGCCCCGAGCAGGGCAAACTCGGCCCACAGCGTCATTCGCAGCAGCGACTTTCCTGCCCCGAGGGTGCGATACACCACCAGCTCCTGATGACGCTGACGCATCCCCACCTGCACCTGCGCCAACAGCAGCAGCACGCCGCAGGCCGTCACCAGCACCACCATCACCTCCAGCGCGCGGCTTACCTGGGCCAGCACCTGGCCGATCTGCTTTAATATCGCCCCAATATCCAGCAGGCTGACCGTCGGGAACTCGCGGTTAAGCTGCGTCAACAGCGTGTTGCCGCGATCCCAGCGGAAGCTGGTCAGCCAACTCTGCGGCTGACCGTCCAGCGCGCCGTCGGGGAAGATAAAGAAGAAGTTTGGCCGCAGGCTTTCCCAGTCAACTTTACGAATACTGCTCACCTTCGCGGTGAAGTCCTGAGTGTCGCCGGTAAAAGTGACGTTATCGCCGAGACGAATCTTCAAGCGCTGCGCCAATCCCTCTTCAATCGAGACCTCCCCGGCCTTTGGCGGCCAGATTCCGGCCACCAGCGGGTTATGCGCCGGTCGCTGGCTTTGCCAGGTCAGGTTCAGCTCGCGGTTGAGCGACTCATCCTTATTGCCTTCGGTACTCTGACCGTTAATCTGCGTCAGCCGTGCGCGGACAATCGGGTAGAACGCCGCCGGTATCACCTGGTGCTCGGCAAGGAACGTTTTCACCTCACTGACCTGCTCCGGCGCGATATTGATCAGGAAATAGTTCGGACTTTCCGGCGGCAGTTGCTGTTGCCAACGATCCAGCAGATCGCCGCGCAGCACCAGCAGCAGCGCCAGCAGCATAAACGACAGCGAGAAAGCCGCCAGCTGGCTCAGCGTCGACCACGGTTGACGCAGCAGGCGGTTCACCGCCAGACGCAGCGGCAGCGCGCGCAAGGTCAGGCGTTTCAGAACCTTCAGCAGCAGCCAGCCCACCAGGCCGCACAGTGCCGCCAACACCACCGCGCCGGCCAGCACCGACCACAGCAGCGGGCTGCCGCCCATCAGCCAGGCGAGCAGCAGGACAGTGACCCCGCTCACCAGCGGCAGGTAAATTTTCAGCGGCCAGACGTTGGCGACAATATCCTGGCGCAATACGCGCAGCGGTTGCGTCGCCAGCAGCAATCGGTACGGGCGCAGTCCCACCAGCAGGGAAATCACCGTCATCGCCCCCACTGCCCACAGCCACGGCCAGGCGCTGGCGGCGGGCAGCGCCGCAGGCAGCACCGGCTTCAGCAAGGTCAGCAGGATAGATTCAAACAGCAGCCCCATCGCGCCGCCCGCCAGCGCGGAGAGCGCCAGCAACAGCAGCCACTGGCCGATAATCAGCTTACGCAGCTGCGCCCGCCCGGCCCCCAGCGTTTTGAGGATGGCCACCAGATCGTAGCGGCTGCGGCAGTAGTGCCCCATCGCCACCGCCACGGCAGCCACCGCCAGCAGCAGCGTCAGCAATGCCGACAACAGTAAAAATTGCTGGGAACGCTGCAACGATTTGCCCAACGCGCCGTCGTCCTGATCCGGCCCGATCCAGCGGTTCTCAGGTTTGAGCTGCGGTAGCAGCCAGCTTTCATAGCTCGCCAGCTGCGCCGCATTGCCAGCGAACATATAGCGCCAGCTCACCCGGCTACCGGGCTGCACCGCGCCGGTTTTCGCCACGTCGGCCAGGTTCATCATCAGGCGCGGAGCCATCTGGAACGGGTTAAAGCCGCTGTCCGGCTCCTGCACAATCTCCCCGGCGATACGCAACGTGGCATCGCCAACATCGATATTGTCGCCGGTTTTCAGGTTCAGCAGCGCCAGCAGACGCGGCGCCAGCAGTACCGTGCCGGCGGCGGGCTTCAGGCTGGCCGGCGTGGTTTCCAGAACGCCATACAGCGGGTAGCTATCGTCCACCGCCTTCACATCCGCCAGCTGCGGGGTATCGCCCGCCCAGGTCATGGTGGAGAAGTTAATCTGCTCGCCCACCGTCAGCCCCAGCGCACGGGCTTTTTCCAGCCATTCGCGAGGCACTTCACGCGAGCTACGCAGCACCCGGTCGCCCGCCATATATTCACGACTTTGCTGATTAAGCCCTTTGTCCATTCGGTCGCTGATACTGCCCAGCGCCAGCACGCAGGCCACCGCCAGGCTTAGCGCCAGCCAGACAATCAGCAGCGACGGCGAGCGCCATTCTCGCCAGAACCAGCGTAAAATCATGCTTCCTCCCGGAGCTGCCCGTCGACCAGACGCAGACGGCGGTCACAGCGGGCGGCCAGCTGAGCGTCATGGGTAACCAGAATCAGCGTGGTGCCGTGTTCGCGGTTGAGCGAAAACAGCAGGTCGGCAATTTTGTCGCCGGTATGGCGGTCGAGGTTACCGGTTGGCTCATCGGCGAACAGCAAATCCGGGCGGCCGTTGAACGCGCGGGCCAGCGCCACGCGCTGCTGCTCGCCGCCGGAAAGCTGGGCGGGAAGATGCTGGAGGCGTTTGCCAAGCCCGAGCTGTTCCAGCAGTGCTTTTGCCCCCTGTCGGCTTTGCGCGTCGCTTTCACCGCGCAGCAGCGCCGGTAGCTCGACGTTTTCCAGCGCGTTGAGGGTCGGTATCAACATAAAAGATTGAAACACAAAGCCGATATGCTGAGCGCGCAGGCGTGCCCGAGCCTCTTCGTCCATGTTATCCAGCGGCTGGCCTAACAGCTTCACCGTGCCGCTGCTGCCATCGTCCAGCCCGGCAAGAATCGCCAGCAGCGTCGACTTGCCGGAACCCGACTCGCCAATTAAAGCAAGGGTTTGCGCCGGTTTGACAATCAGGTTAACTCCGGTAAGGATGGAAAGCTCATGCTCCCCCTGACCGACGGATTTCTTAAGATGATGCACTTCAAGTACGTTTTCCGCTGGCATTTGCCTTTCCTGTTTTTAATACTGTTTAGCCTTCGCGCCGCGGCGGCGGACACGCTGTTAGTTCTTGGCGATAGCCTGAGCGCGGGCTATCGCATGGCGGGTACTGCCGCCTGGCCTGCCCTGCTTAACGACAAGTGGCAGCCTGATATCACGGTCATCAACGGCAGCATCAGCGGCGACACCGCCCAGCAGGGGCTGGCGCGCCTGCCCGCATTGCTGAAACAGCACCAGCCGCGCTGGGTGCTGGTCGAGCTTGGCGGCAACGACGGCCTGCGCGGATTTCCACCGCAGCAGATTGAACAGACCCTGCGCACCGTTTTGCAGCAGGTCAAAGCCGCTAACGTCCAGCCACTGTTAATGCAAATTCGTCTGCCCGCAAACTACGGACGCCGCTATAATGAGGCGTTTAGCGCGGTTTATCCGAAACTCGCCAGCGAATTCACTATTCCACTGCTGCCCTTCTTTATGGAAGAGGTCTACCTTAAGCCGCAGTGGATGCAGGATGACGGCATTCATCCCAACCGTGACGCCCAGCCGTTTATTGCCGACTGGATGGCGACACGTCTGGCTCCATTAGTTAATCACGACGCCGGAAAGTAAAGCGGTGTCTTCAGGTAAAGTTATGCAAAAATCGGTCTTAATTACAGGATGTTCCAGCGGCATTGGCCTGGAAAGCGCGCTTGAGCTGAAGCGTCAGGGGTTTCGCGTGCTCGCCGCCTGCCGTAAACCTGAGGATGTGAAGCGGATGAACGGCATGGGCTTCACCGGCGTGCTGCTCGACCTCGACAGCCCGGAGAGCATCGATGCCGCCGCCGAAGAGGTCATCGCGCTCACCCATAATCGCCTGTTCGGCCTGTTCAACAACGCGGGCTATGGCGTCTACGGCCCGTTGACCAGCATCAGCCGTGAGCAGATGGAGCAGCAATTTTCCGCCAACTTCTTTGGCGCTCATCAGCTTACCATGCGTCTGCTGCCCGCCATGGTGCCTCACGGCGAGGGGCGCATTGTGATGACCTCCTCGGTGATGGGGCTGATTTCCACGCCGGGACGCGGTGCCTACGCGGCCAGCAAATATGCGCTGGAGGCGTGGTCCGACGCGCTGCGCATGGAGCTGCGTCATTCCGGCATCAAGGTCAGCCTGATCGAACCCGGCCCGATTCGCACCCGCTTTACCGACAACGTGAACCAGACCAGCGACCAGGCGGTGGAAAACCCGGGTATTGCGGCTCGTTTTACGCTCGGCCCGGACGCGGTGGTAGAAAAGGTGCGTCACGCCTTCATCAGCGATAAGCCGAAATTACGCTACCCGGTCACCCTGGTCACCCATGCCGTATGCTGGCTAAAACGCGTGCTGCCGGGGCGCGCCATGGACAAAATTCTGCAGGGGTAACGTTGAAGCGTGCGCTTTTGCCCCCATCTCGAATACAAACCGACTACAGAGAATGACTCATGTCCGTACAGAATATTGTAAACATTACTGAAGCTAACCTGCACCAGACGCTGGAACAATCCGTTGCCACGCCGGTGCTGTTCTACTTCTGGTCCGAGCGCAGCCAGCACTGCCTGGAGCTGACGCCGGTGCTGGAAAATCTGGCGGCGCAGTATAACGGTCAGTTTATTCTGGCGAAGGTCGACTGCGACGCCGAGCAGATGGTCGCCTCACAGTTTGGCCTGCGCGCCATCCCGACCGTCTACCTGTTCCAGAACGGCCAGCCGGTTGACGGCTTCCAGGGCCCGCAGCCGGAAGAGGCCATTCGCGCGCTGCTCGATAAAGTGCTGCCGCGTGAAGAAGAGCTGAAGGCGCAAGAAGCGCTGGCGCTGATTCAGGAAGGTAAGCACGCCGAAGCGCTGCCGCTGCTGAAAGACGCCTGGCAGCTTTCCGGCCAGGACAGCCAGATCGGCCTGCTGCTGGCGGAAACGCAGATTGCGCTCAATCGCTCTGAAGACGCGGAAGCGGTGCTGAAAACTATTCCGATGCAGGATCAGGATACCCGCTATCAGGGGCTGGTCGCGCAGATTGAGCTGTTGAAGCAGGCGGCGGATACGCCGGAGATTCAGCAACTGCAACAACAAGTAGAGCAAAACCCGGACGACGCGGCGCTGGCCTCGAAGCTGGCGCTGCAGCTGCATCAGGTTGGGCGTAACGAAGAGGCGCTGGAACTGCTGTTCAGCCATCTGCGTAAAGATTTAGGCGCGGCCGATGGTCAGGCGCGCAAAATGTTGCAGGAAATTCTGGCCGCGCTGGGCACCGGCGACGCGCTGGCGTCGAAGTACCGCCGCCAGTTGTATTCGCTGCTGTACTAACAGCGAGCGTTATCTTGTCGGCCTGATGGCGCTACGCCTGGCAGGCCGACGTTTCACTATGCGCTACGCGCGCTTCTTCAACGACGTTACCACCAGCTGATGACGGGCGTTGTAAAACTTCCGATAGGTCAGATAGCAGGCAATAATGGTCGACAGGCTGGCGGTCGAAAGCAGCATAAAAGTGACCATAATCTGATACTTAATCGCCTTCACCGGGTCGATACCAGCAAAAATCAGCCCCGACATCATCCCCGGTAAGCTCACCAGCCCCACGGTTTTCGCCGAATCCACGGTCGGAATTAACGACGCGCGAATGCTCTCGCGAATCAGCCGCGCGGAGGCCATTTTCGGCGTCGCCCCCAGGCTCAGTTTTTCCTGAATTTGCTGCTGCTCGGCGCTAAAGCGCTGGCCGAGGTTGTTGTAGCACAGCCCCACCGCAATCATGGCGTTACCGGCGATCATCCCGGAGATCGGGATCACCTGCATTGGCACAAAGGCAATCGAGCCGGAAAAAACCAGCACAGCCAGCGTCAGCCCGGCCCCGGTGGTAATGGCGATAAACGACGATACGAAGGCTTTATCGATATACTTACTGCGCTTTTGCGCGTTATACGCCGCGTTAAAGCAGATAAACAGCACCATCAGCAGCGTCAACACCGCATGGTTAACGTTGAAAATATACTTCAGCACGTAGCCGACAATAATCAGCTGCACCACCGCCCGGCAGATACTCCAGATGATGTCTTTTTCCAGCGCCAGCTTTTCCCGGTAGCTCACCAGAATCGCCACCAGCACCAGCACCATCGACAGTGCCAGTGATTGGTTCGTAATAATATGTTCGTTATTCATGACGTGACTCCCTGACGCTCTCCTGATGGGATGGCAGCGTAATCACTTCATCCGCATGGCTAATTTCATCTTTATCGTGGGTCACCCACAGCACGGCGACGTTTTGCTCGCGGACATACTGATGAATAATCTCATTCACGTTCTTTTTATTTTGCTCATCCAGCGCGCTGGTAATTTCATCGAGCAATAAAACCTTGGGCAAAAATTGTAGATTGCGAATCAACGAAACCCGCTGTTTTTCCCCACCGGACAGATCATTAATCGATTTTGACAGCGTATCTTCCGCCAGATCAAAGCGCGACAACTGGCCCAGAAAACGATCGGGATCCGGCTGCTGATTACGGATTTGCCAGGGGAAAATCAAGTTGTCGTAAACCGTATCGCCAAACAGCGCGGGCGTCTGCGCGCAGTAAGAAACCTGCTGGCGATAGGCTTCCGGCGACAGGGTATTGATATCCTGCCCGGCAAACAGAATTTGTCCGCCGCTCGGTGAAAGGAGCGAAGCGATGATTTTTAATAAAGTGCTTTTACCGCAGCCTGACGGGCCGGTGATGAGCTTAAATTCACCGGGGGCCACGCTAAGATTGATATTCTCAAGGACCGTTTTCTTGCCAATATGAAAGCTTACCTGCGTAAGCTGTAGAATCGCGCTATTTTCCTTCATTGCCTTTCTTTGCCCTGTTTTTTCTTTTATCTCTTGTAGTGTAACGCCAATTAATTTCAGGGGGCGAATTTCACCGCCAGAGCCGATATACTTATTGCAGTTACGGACAGTAAAACAGGAGGTTTTATGCTGGTGTTTATCCCTATTCTTATCTTCGTCGCACTGGTAGTCGTCGCCGCGGGGGTCAAAATCGTCCCGCAGGGTTATCAGTGGACGGTTGAACGTTTTGGCCGCTACACCAAAACCCTGCATCCAGGCTTAAGTCTTGTCGTGCCGTTTATGGATCGTATTGGCCGCAAAATCAACATGATGGAGCAGGTTCTCGATATTCCATCGCAGGAAGTTATCTCTAAAGACAACGCCAACGTCGCCATCGACGCCGTGTGCTTTATTCAGGTGATCGACGCGCCAAAAGCGGCGTACGAGGTCAGCAACCTGGAACTGGCGATCATCAACCTGACGATGACCAACATTCGTACCGTGCTCGGTTCCATGGAGCTCGACGAAATGCTCTCCCAGCGCGATAACATCAATACCCGCCTGCTGCATATTGTCGACGAAGCCACCAATCCGTGGGGGATTAAAATCACCCGTATTGAGATTCGCGACGTGCGCCCACCGGCAGAGCTTATCGACGCGATGAACGCGCAGATGAAGGCCGAACGTACCAAGCGTGCCTATATCCTGGAAGCTGAAGGGATCCGCCAGGCGCAGATCGTCAAAGCCGAAGGTGAAAAACAGGCGCAGATTCTCACCGCCGAGGGCGAGCGTCAGTCCGCGTTCCTGCAGGCAGAAGCCCGCGAGCGTTCCGCAGAAGCGGAAGCGCGCGCCACCAAAATGGTCTCTGAAGCGATTGCCGCCGGGGATATTCAGGCGATTAACTACTTTGTGGCGCAAAAATACACCGATGCCCTCCAGCAGATTGGCTCGGCGAATAATAGCAAAGTGGTGATGATGCCGCTGGATGCCAGCAGCCTGATGGGGTCTATCGCCGGGGTTGCCGAGCTGATTAAAGACAGCAGCCGCGACCGGAAATCATCATGATCGCGCTGGTGCTGGCGCACCCACATATCTTCTGGCTGAGCCTCGGCGGCCTGCTGCTGGCGGCAGAAATGCTCGGCGGTAGCGGCTATTTGCTGTGGAGCGGCGTGGCCGCGGCGGCAACCGGGCTGATAACCTGGGTGCTGCCGGTCGACTGGGCATGGCAGGGCGCGCTGTTTGCAGTGCTGACGCTACTGGCGGCCTGGCTGTGGTGGAAGTGGCTCAGCCGTCGGGGCGACAGGCAGCGCCCGGCGGAGAGTCAGCTTAACCAGCGTGGACAGCAGTTGCTGGGGCAGCGGTTTATCTTAGACAACGCGCTGGTCAACGGACGCGGCCATATGCGCGTCGGCGACAGTTCGTGGCCGGTCCGCGCCGACGAGGATCTGCCCGCGGGCAGCAACGTTGAGGTGATTGCGGTGGAAGGGATCGTCCTGCGTATCAGGCTCTCCCCTCCTCGTTAGTCGTCAAACCTGGGCTTTACGATGGCAGCAGCCGGAAAGATTATCAATAATCGGGCAGTCGGCGCTGTCATCTCCCGGGCAGGATGCCGCCAGTGACAGCAGCTGCTCGCGCATCGCCTGCAGATCGCTGATGTGGCGCTCAATATCCGCCACTTTCTGTAGCGTATAGGCTTTGACGTCGGCGCTGTGGCGTTTCGGGTCGTTAAACAGATTCACCAGCTCGCCGCACTCTTCCAGATTAAACCCAACCTGCCGCGCCTGGCGCAGCAGCGTAAACTCATCCAGATGCTTTTGCGTGTAGCTGCGGTAGCCGTTCTCGCTGCGCAGCGGCGGCGTCACCAGCCCCTTCTCTTCATAAAAGCGAATGGCTTTGCTGGTCAAACCGGTTTTTTTGGCAACATCACTGATATTCACGTTTCCCCCTTGACCTTCCCCTTGCTGGAAGGTTTAACCTTTCTCACTGTAGACCAAAAGATGAATTTGGTCACCCATCAATTGAGGAGAGGAATATGTCTCAAACTATCGATCTGGTGCTGGACGGTCTGTCCTGCGGCCACTGCGTCAAACGCGTGAAGGAGAGCCTGGAGCAGCGTCCTGACGTTGACCATGCGGAAGTGACCATCGATGCGGCGCACGTTACCGGCAGCGCGAGCGCCGAGGCGTTGATTGACACCATCAAACAAGCCGGTTACGGCGCGGAGCTCAGCCACCCAAAGGCTAAACCGCTGGCAGAGTCATCACTCCCGTCGGAAGCACTGACAGCGGCCTCCCCTGAGCTTCCGGCAGCACAGGAACTGGATGACAGCCAACAGCTGCTGATCAACGGTATGAGCTGCGCCAGCTGCGTTTCCCGGGTCCAGAATGCCTTGCAGGCGGTACCGGGCGTGGTCCAGGCACGGGTAAACCTGGCGGAGCGCACGGCCCTGGTCATGGGTCATGCGTCCGCCAGCGATTTAGTCCAGGCCGTAGAGAAAGCCGGCTACGGCGCAGAAGCCATTGAAGACGATATTAAACGCCGCGAACGTCAGCAGGAAACCGCGCTGGCGACCATGAAACGTTTTCGCTGGCAGGCGATCGTCGCCCTGCTGGTAGGTGTGCCAGTCATGGTCTGGGGCATGATCGGCGACAATATGATGGTCTCCGACGACAACCGCTCGCTGTGGCTGGTTATCGGCCTCGTCACCCTGGCGGTGATGGTGTTTGCCGGTGGTCATTTTTACACCAGCGCATGGAAAAGCCTGAAGAACCGTACCGCGACGATGGATACCCTCGTGGCGCTCGGTACCGGTGTCGCCTGGCTGTATTCGATGAGCGTCAACCTGTGGCCGCAGTGGTTCCCGATGGAAGCCCGCCACCTCTATTACGAAGCCAGCGCCATGATTATTGGTCTGATTAACCTTGGCCATATGCTGGAAGCGCGAGCGCGCCAGCGTTCGTCCCGGGCGCTGGAAAAATTGCTCGACCTGACGCCGCCCACCGCGCGGGTTGTCACCGACGACGGTGAAAAAACGGTGCCGCTCGCCGACGTACAGCCGGGTATGATCCTGCGCCTCGCCACCGGCGACCGCGTTCCCGTCGACGGCGAAATCAGCCAGGGCGAAGCCTGGTTCGATGAAGCGATGCTGACCGGCGAGCCGATTCCGCAGCAGAAAGGCGATGGCGACAGCATTCACGCCGGTACGGTGGTGCAGGACGGCTCAGTCTTATTCCGCGCAAGCGCCGTGGGTAGCCATACCACGCTGTCACGTATTATCAAAATGGTGCGCCAGGCGCAGAGCAGCAAGCCGGAAATCGGCCAGTTGGCGGATAGAATTTCCGCCGTGTTCGTGCCGGTGGTGGTGGCGATCGCCATTTTCAGCGCCGCCATCTGGTACTTCTTTGGCCCTGCGCCGCAGATTGTCTACACCCTGGTGATCGCTACCACGGTGCTGATCATCGCCTGTCCGTGTGCGCTGGGTCTGGCTACGCCGATGTCGATTATTGCCGGTGTCGGTCGCGCCGCAGAGTATGGCGTGCTGGTCCGCGACGCCGACGCGCTACAGCGCGCCAGTGAACTGACCACGCTGGTGTTTGATAAAACCGGTACCTTGACCGAAGGTAAGCCGCAGGTTGTCGCGGTGAAAACCCTCGGCGCGATCGGTGAATCGACCGCGATGCGCCTGGCCGCCGCGCTGGAGCAAGGTTCGAACCACCCTCTGGCGCGCGCAATTCTGGAGAAAGCCGCCGATAACACGTTGCCACAGGTCACCGCGTTCCGCACGCTACGTGGGCTGGGGGTCAGCGGCGAGACCGAAGGACACACGCTGCTGCTGGGCAACCAGGCGTTGATGCACGAACAGCAGGTGGATACCCGCGAGCTGGATAACGAACTGGCTCAGCAGGCGGCTCAGGGAGCCACGCCGGTACTGCTCGCCATTGATGGTCAAGCTGCCGCGCTGTTCGCCATTCGCGATCCGCTGCGTGGCGATAGCGTCGCCGCCTTGCAGCGACTGCATCAGGAAGGCTATCGACTGGTGATGCTGACCGGTGATAACCCGGTAACCGCTAACGCCATTGCCAAAGAGGCGGGCATTGATGAAGTGATTGCCGGCGTACTGCCGGACGGTAAAGCGCAGGCGATTAAAGACCTGCAGGCGCAGGGCCAGAAGGTGGCAATGGTCGGCGATGGTATCAACGATGCCCCGGCGCTGGCGCAGGCCGACGTCGGTATCGCCATGGGCGGCGGCAGCGATGTAGCGATTGAAACCGCGGCGATTACGCTGATGCGCCACAGCCTGGTGGGCGTTGCCGATGCGCTGGCGATCTCCCGCGCCACGTTGCGCAATATGAAGCAGAACCTGCTCGGCGCCTTCGTCTATAACTCGCTGGGCATTCCGATTGCCGCGGGGATCCTCTGGCCGCTGACCGGTACGCTGCTCAACCCGGTCGTTGCCGGAGCCGCGATGGCGCTCTCTTCCATTACGGTAGTGAGCAACGCCAACCGCCTGCTGCGCTTTAAACCCAAAGCCTGATCCACCGCCCTGCCCGAAACGGGCAGGGCGCGTTTGCACCTTTCTCCCCAGCGCGCTAGCATGGAATTTTCCTTCCAGGGAGCGCGGATGAGTCTGTTATATCAACTACAACGTCTATGGCGAACCCTGCGCGGTTCGCCTTACGGCTGGCCAGCGCTCGACGTGTCGCTGCCCGGTGGCCGCCACCTGCATCTGGTCGGCAGCATTCATATGGGGACACGCGATATGTCTCCCCTACCGGCAAAGCTGGTGAAGAAACTGCATCAAGCTGACGCGCTGATTGTCGAAGCCGATATTTCCGGCAATGAAACGCCGTTCAGCAATCTGCCGGAATTCCCGCCACTCGCCGAGCGTCTGAGTGCCGAACAGTTAAGCGAACTGGAAAAACGGGTCAGCGAGCAAGGAATGTCGCTGGTCCGCTTTGATAACCAGCCGTTATGGCAGATAGCGATGGTGCTGCAAGCCACCCAGGCGCAGCGGCTGGGATTACGTCCGGACTACGGCATTGATTACCAGTTGCTGCAAGCTGCGCGCGCGGCGTCGCTGCCGGTTCAGGAACTGGAGGGCGCAGACAGCCAGGTCAGCCTTTTGTGCCAGTTGCCCGACGGCGGCATGGCGCTGCTCGACGATACGCTGACGCACTGGCACACCAATGCGCGACTGTTACAGGTGATGATCGGCTGGTGGCTCGAGCAGCCACCGACGAACGGCAGGACTTCGTTGCCCAATACCTTTAGTCAGTCGCTGTATGATGTGCTGATGGTGAAGCGAAATGAAGCCTGGCGCGACGCGCTGCTGGCGCTGCCGCCGGGGCGCTATGTGGTCGCCGTGGGAGCGCTTCATCTGTATGGCGAAGGCAATCTGCCGGAGATGCTGAAATAAAAAAATGGCCAATATCTCTATTGGCCCGTCAAAGAGGAATTTCATCATTATTATTATCCCGAAGTAATCACTCCGGATCTTTCGATTGTCGCTCAAAGTTGCTGCAACTGCCAATACCTATTGCGCAAGATTATACTATTTTTTAGTCCGTTTTAGGGCGTATGCTGGCTGCATACCCTGTCTGTAGTAAGAAGGAACGTTATGACTCCCGCGGTTAAGTTACTCGAAAAGAACAAGATCCCGTTTAGCATTCATACCTACGATCACGATCCGAATGAAACGAACTTTGGTGACGAGGTGGTGCGAAAATTAGGACTGAACGCTGACCAGGTTTACAAAACTCTGCTGGTGGCGATGAACGGCGATATGAAACAGCTGGCGGTAGCGGTCACGCCGGTCGCCGGACAGCTGGATTTAAAAAAGGTCGCGAAGGCTTTAGGGGCGAAAAAAGTCGATATGGCCGATCCGATGGTGGCCCAGCGCGTCACCGGCTATCTGGTCGGTGGCATTAGCCCACTGGGGCAAAAAAAGCGTCTGCCCACGGTGATTGATGCGCCGTCGCAGGAATTTGCTTCGATTTATGTTTCAGGCGGCAAACGCGGGCTCGATATTGAGCTGGCGGCGGGTGATTTAGCGAAAATTCTTGGCGCGACGTTTGCGGATATTGCGCGACGGGATTAAACAGACGATTCTCCCCTCACCTAAACCCTCTCCCCAAAAGGGAGAGGGTATTGAACAACGCCCGAGCTTACTGCCAGCTCACTTCCCCTTTCGGTTCGTAAGCATTCACATTCAGCGGCGAGTTCTGCTCAATGTACTGCTTAAGCACCTCGGCATCGATAAACCCGGTATTCACATACCCTGGTTTGTTGTCGATTTTCGGATAGCCGTCACCGCCGGTAGCGTTAAAGCTCAGCGTCGCCAGACGATAGGTTTTCGCCGGGTCGACAGGTTCGCCTTTGATTTTCAGGTCCTGAAGCTGGCCGTTCTTCGCCACAAAGCTGACGTTGGCAAACTGCGGATAAGCACCGGAATCGGGCTTCATCTGCGCCACGGCGGTCAGATACTCCACCACCTCTTTACCGCTCATATCGGCGTACACCACCACGTTGCCAAACGGCTGCACCTTCAGCACGCTCTTGTAGGTAATATTTCCCGCTTCAATGGAATCACGAATACCGCCGCCGCTCATCACGCCAAAGTCGGCGCCGGTGCGCGCCATCTGCGCCGCCAGAATCAGGTGGCCCATGTTGGTCTGCACGAAGCGAACCTTGCTGCGGTCGCCTTCCAGATGCCCGTTCACGCTGCCCACTTTCACTTCCAGCTGCGCCTTGCCTTTACTCTGGAACGGCGTCAGCAGCGAGAGCATCTGCGGGTTTTCCGGAATTTGCGGCGTGTAAAGTACGCGCTCACTCTGCCCGTTATCGTAGGTGACTTTCTTCTTCAGGTTCACCGGGATCAGCTGATAGTGCACCATTTTCAGCTCGCCGTTGCGGAACTCGAAATCGGCGCGACCCACATATTTGCCCCACTCATGGGCCTGCACAATCCAGATACCGTTCTGTTTATCCGGAGCGCACGGGGTGCCCGGCACGTAGTCGACCTGCTTTTTATTCTCCGAAGCCATGCACACCGGATCCTGTGAGTGACCACCCACAATCATCGCTAACGCGCCGGTCGGCAGGCTGCGCGCCATCTCGACGTCGCCCGGCGCGTTTGAACCGTGTTCGCCGTTATCGTAGTGGCCCATGTGGGTCGCGGCCAGAATCAGGTCAGGCTTCTCTTTCTGCTGGAGCTCCTGAATCACCAGCTTCGCTTCTTCCGCCGGTTTGCGGAATTCAATATCGGTGAAGTATTCCGGGTTGCCAATTTTGGCGGTGTCATCGGTAGTTAAACCGATAACGGCAATTTTCAGGTCCTGGCGTTTAAAGATCGCCCACGGTTTAAACAGGCGTTCACCGGTACTTTTCTGGTAAATATTGGCGGAGAGGAACGGGAATTTGGCCCATTTTTCCTGCTGACGTAACACGCTCAGCGGGTTATCAAACTCATGGTTGCCGACAGCCATCGCGTCGTAGCCCACCAGATTCATGCCGCGGAAGTCTGGCTCGGCGTCCTGCAGGTCTGATTCCGGTACCCCGGTATTGATATCGCCGCCCGACAGCAGCAGTACGCTGCCGCCCTCCGCCGCGACTTCCTTACGAATGCCGTCGACCAGCGTTTTTTGCGCGGCCAGACCGTACTCGCCGTATTCACTGCGCCAGAAGTGCCCATGGTGATCGTTGGTATGCAGGATGGTGATTTTATACGTTTTATCTTGCTGATAAGCCTGTGAAGGCAGGCTGACTAACGACAGTGCCGTCAGCATCGCCAGCGCCACGCCTCGTTTGACGAATTGCATGTTTCTCTCCCTGAGTGAATAACAACCGCAGAAATTACAACGCTATGAAATATTAGTCTAATTTGTTTTCAGAAATGAGACTTCCTTCAAACGTCTTAGACAGGTATCTTAGTCTGATAATTATTATTAAAGCGTTTATCTCCAACATCGCACTACCAAATATAAGTGGAATCTATGGCAATCACTGAAACCAGCCCTACGCGGCCTGGCCCATCTGCGTCTTCGCAAAAGGGCCGTACCTCATTCGGTATCCTGGGAGCGATCAGTCTCTCCCACCTGCTCAACGACATGATTCAGTCGCTGATTCTGGCGATTTATCCGCTGCTGCAGTCCGAATTCTCTCTGACCTTCGTGCAGATTGGGATGATTACCCTCACCTTCCAGCTCACGTCGTCCCTCTTCCAGCCGGTCATCGGCTACATCACCGATAAGCGTTCGATGCCGTGGTCGCTGCCGGTGGGCATGTGCTTTACCCTGAGCGGGCTGGTGCTGCTGGCGCTGGCGGGCAGCTTCGGTACGGTGCTACTGGCCGCCGCGCTGGTGGGTACCGGCTCCTCGGTGTTCCATCC
This sequence comes from Kluyvera sp. Awk 3, assembly GCF_028069715.1. Taxonomy (NCBI): domain Bacteria; kingdom Pseudomonadati; phylum Pseudomonadota; class Gammaproteobacteria; order Enterobacterales; family Enterobacteriaceae; genus Kluyvera; species Kluyvera sp. Awk 3. Next base: position 17,023 of record NZ_JANEWH010000098.1, read on the forward strand.
GGAATCATCCCGCGTGGCGCGAATGGCCTCCGGTGGCCGTCACGGCCTGGCGCAGTCAATCTTCCAGGTGGGCGGTAACTTCGGCAGTTCGCTGGGGCCGTTGCTGGCGGCGGTTATCATTGCGCCGTACGGGAAAGGCAACGTGGCCTGGTTTGTGCTGGCGGCGCTGTTGGCTATCGTTGTGCTGGCGCAGGTCAGCCGCTGGTACGCGGCACAGCACCGTATGGCGAAAGGTAAACCGAAAGCTGCGATTATCAATCCGCTGCCGAAAAACAAAGTGATTCTTGCCGTCTGCATCCTGCTGATGCTGATTTTCTCGAAATACTTCTATATGGCGAGCATTAGCAGCTACTACACCTTTTATCTGATGCAAAAATTCGGATTATCGGTACAAAACGCGCAGATTCACTTATTCGCCTTCTTGTTTGCGGTTGCCGCAGGGACCGTCATTGGCGGGCCGGTGGGTGACAAAATTGGCCGTAAATATGTGATTTGGGGCTCTATCCTCGGCGTTGCGCCGTTTACCCTCCTTTTACCCTACGCGACCCTTTGGTGGACCGGGATTTTAACGGTCATTATTGGATTTATCCTCGCCTCGGCGTTTTCTGCCATTCTGGTGTACGCGCAGGAGCTATTACCGGGGCGTATCGGTATGGTTTCCGGGCTATTCTTCGGTTTCGCTTTCGGCATGGGTGGCCTTGGCGCCGCCGTGTTGGGGCTGGTGGCTGACCATACCAGTATCGAGTTGGTTTATAAAATATGTGCTTTCCTACCACTTATTGGTATGTTGACCATATTCTTACCTGATAACCGCCAAAAACACTAAATTCCGGGCAGCCAAACCTTCATTTTGGCTGCCTCCTTTCTCCCCGCAACCGCGCGTCGTCTCTGACTTCTCATATTCAACTTTCATTTTTGTGCCATTTACTCTTAAAAATTCAATTTTTTAGCTAAATTCAAGAATTATTCACAAACAAAATAGTGGAAATTGTCATAAACTATTACG
>NZ_JANEWH010000099.1:0-17429 GCF_028069715.1 Kluyvera sp. Awk 3
ACGTTAAGAATCCGTATCTTCGAGTGCCCACACAGATTGTCTGATAAATTGTTAAAGAGCAGTTGCGACGCGCTTTAGCGCTCTGTCGCGAGGTGGCGTATATTACGCTTTCCTCTTTCAGAGTCAACCCTCATTTTCAGGTTTTTCTCTTCAACCGAACCAGCTACTTAGTGTGAAGTGATTCACATCCGCCGTGTCGATGGAGGCGCATTATAGGGAGTTTCCTCGGGGCCGCAACCCTTAAATTGCAGAAAAATGACTGACTGCTGCATTCCACAGCAGAACCCGGCTTTATACCCATTTACACACAGAGTTATCCACAAAAATAAGGATCTCTTGCGATCATCACTTCGTTTTACCCCTCGTCTATAACGCTGAAATTATCGAATTAAGGGAAAGAGAAAAATTCGCGAGCGTTGCGCAAACGTTTTCGTTACAATGCCCCCGCAAAACAAGGATGCCCCATAAGGGGCGTTAGCTGAGTTTTTAGCCAAGAATTCACCTAACGCTCTCTGTAATAGTCAAATCCAGGGGATTTACCATGCAACAACGTCGTCCAGTCCGCCGCGCTCTGCTCAGTGTTTCTGACAAGGCCGGTATCATCGAATTCGCTCAGGCACTTTCCGCACGCGGTGTGGAGCTGCTGTCAACGGGTGGCACCGCGCGCCTGTTAGCGGAGAAAGGTCTGCCAGTGACCGAAGTTTCCGATTACACCGGTTTCCCGGAAATGATGGATGGACGCGTAAAGACCCTGCATCCAAAAGTACACGGCGGCATCCTCGGTCGTCGCGGCCAGGACGATGCCATTATGGAACAGCACCACATCGCCCCTATCGATATGGTTGTCGTTAACCTGTATCCGTTCGCCGAGACTGTGGCCCGTGAAGGCTGCTCGCTGGAAGATGCGGTAGAGAACATTGATATCGGCGGCCCGACCATGGTGCGCTCCGCCGCGAAGAACCATAAAGACGTGGCCATCGTGGTGAAGAGCAGCGACTACGACGCCATTATTAAAGAGATGGATGCTAACGAAGGCTCTCTGACCCTCGACACCCGTTTCGATCTCGCGATTAAAGCCTTCGAACACACCGCCGCCTACGACAGCATGATCGCCAACTACTTCGGCAGCATGGTTCCGGCCTACCACGGTGAAAGCAAAGAAGTCGCCGGTCGCTTCCCGCGTACGCTGAACCTGAACTTCATTAAGAAGCAGGATATGCGCTACGGCGAGAACAGCCACCAGCAGGCTGCCTTCTATATAGAAGAGAATGTGAAAGAAGCATCCGTTGCCACTGCACAACAGGTGCAGGGCAAAGCGCTTTCCTACAACAACATCGCTGATACCGACGCAGCGCTGGAGTGCGTGAAAGAGTTCAACGAGCCGGCCTGCGTGATCGTCAAGCATGCCAACCCGTGCGGCGTGGCGGTAAGTACCTCGATTCTCGACGCTTACGACCGCGCATACAAAACCGACCCGACCTCCGCGTTCGGCGGCATCATCGCATTCAACCGCGAGCTGGATGCCGAAACCGCGCAGGCCATCATCTCCCGCCAGTTCGTGGAAGTGATCATCGCCCCATCGGCTACCGAAGAAGCACTGAAGATCACCGCCGCCAAACAGAACGTCCGTGTTCTGACCTGCGGTCAGTGGGCAAGCCGCGTTCCGGGCCTGGATTTCAAACGCGTTAACGGCGGCCTGCTGGTTCAGGACAGGGATCTGGGTATGGTGAGCGAAGCTGAACTGCGCGTGGTTTCCAAACGCCAGCCGACCGAGCAGGAACTGCGCGATGCGCTGTTCTGCTGGAAAGTGGCGAAGTTCGTGAAATCCAACGCCATTGTGTATGCCAAAGAGAACATGACTATCGGCATAGGCGCAGGCCAGATGAGCCGCGTGTACTCCGCCAAAATCGCTGGCATTAAAGCCGCTGACGAAGGTCTGGAAGTGAAAGGTTCAGCCATGGCTTCCGACGCGTTCTTCCCGTTCCGTGACGGTATTGATGCCGCTGCCGCTGTCGGCGTGAGCTGCGTTATCCAGCCTGGCGGTTCGATTCGCGACGAAGAAGTGATTGCCGCCGCCGACGAACACGGCATTGCGATGATCTTCACCGACATGCGCCACTTCCGCCATTAATTCAGGGAGCAGACGATGAAAGTTTTAGTCATTGGTAACGGCGGGCGCGAACACGCGCTAGCCTGGAAAGCCGCACAGTCCCCGCTGGTTGATACCGTTTTTGTCGCACCGGGCAACGCGGGCACCGCGCTGGAACCCGCGCTGCAAAACGTGGCTATCGGCGTAACCGATATCCCGGCGCTGCTGAGCTTTGCCCAGAACGAGAAAATTGACCTGACCATCGTTGGCCCGGAAGCGCCGCTGGTGATTGGCGTGGTCGATGCGTTCCGCGCCGCAGGTCTGAAGATCTTTGGCCCAACCGAAGGTGCCGCACAGTTGGAAGGCTCCAAAGCCTTCACCAAAGATTTCCTCGCCCGTCATCATATCCCGACGGCGGAGTATCAGAACTTTACCGAGGTTGAGCCTGCCCTGGCTTACCTGCGCGAGAAAGGCGCACCGATCGTCATCAAGGCCGATGGTCTGGCTGCGGGTAAAGGCGTTATCGTCGCAATGACGCTCGAAGAAGCCGAAGCCGCCGTGCAGGACATGCTGGCGGGTAACGCCTTTGGCGATGCGGGCCACCGCATCGTGATTGAAGAGTTCCTCGACGGCGAAGAAGCGAGCTTTATCGTAATGGTCGACGGCGAGCACGTGCTGCCGATGGCCACCAGCCAGGACCACAAACGCGTGGGCAACGGCGATACCGGCCCGAACACCGGCGGTATGGGGGCTTACTCTCCGGCGCCGGTGGTGACTGATGAAGTGCATCAGCGCACCATGGAACGCATCATCTGGCCAACCGTGAAAGGCATGGCGGCGGAAGGTAACACGTACACCGGCTTCCTGTATGCGGGTCTGATGATCGACAAGCAGGGTAATCCGAAGGTTATCGAGTTCAACTGCCGCTTCGGCGATCCGGAAACCCAGCCAATCATGCTGCGCATGAAGTCGGACCTGGTGGATCTTTGCCTCGCCGCCTGCGAAGGCAAGCTGGATGAGAAAACCTCCGAGTGGGACGAGCGCGCTTCATTAGGCGTGGTGATCGCCGCGGGCGGTTATCCGGGCAGCTACAACACCGGCGATGAGATCCACGGCCTGCCGCTGGAATCTTCAACGGAGGGTAAGGTCTTCCACGCTGGCACCAAACTCGCTGACGATGACCGTGTGCTGACCAGCGGCGGCCGCGTACTGTGCGCGACCGCCCTGGGTCATACCGTGGCTGAGGCGCAGAAACGCGCTTACGCCCTGATGACCGACATCCGCTGGGACGGCAGCTTCAGCCGTAACGACATCGGCTGGCGCGCCATCGAGCGTGAGCAAAACTAACGGCTGAGTTTAGCCAGCAGCGTTTTGCGCGTAATGCCCAATTGACGGGCGGCTTCCGTTTTGTTGCCGCCCGTTTTTTCCAGCGCCGCCAGAATCACCTCTTTCTCCACTTCCACCAGCGGTTGAATCACATCATCGGATGATGAGGAAGCATTCAGCAACGTACCGACAATCGCCAGCGGTAGCTCGCGCTCGGATATATACTCTCCCGTGAGCAGTACCACCGCCCGCTCCACCGCATTTTCCAGCTCGCGAATATTGCCCGGCCAGTCGTAATGGATCAGCAGAGCCATCGCCTGCGGGGTAAATCCCTGTATCGTTTTGCGGTTACGTTCGCCGTAACGCTGGAGAAAATAGTGCGCGAGCGACGGGATATCTTCACGACGCTGACGCAGCGGCGGCATTTCGATGGTGACCACGTTCAGACGGTAGTAGAGATCCTGACGGAAGCGTCCGGCGCTGACCTCTTCGGCCAAATCTCGATGGGTAGCAGCAATCAGTCGCACATCAACCGACACGGTCTGATTGCTGCCCACACGCTGCACCTCACGTTCCTGAATCGCCCGCAGCAGACGCACCTGCATCAGCGGCGAAATATCGCCAATTTCATCGAGGAATAAAGTGCCGCCATCCGCTTCGACAAAACGCCCTTCCCGACGTTTATCCGCGCCGGTAAACGCGCCTTTCTCGTGACCGAACAGCTCGGACTCCAGCAGAGACTCATTGAGCGCCGCACAGTTTAGCGTGACCAGCGGCTTATCGCTGCGCGCGCTGCTGGCGTGAAGCGCGCGGGCAACCAGTTCTTTCCCGGTCCCCGATTCACCGTGGATTAAGACGGTCGCATCCGAAGGCGCTACCAGCGCAATCTCATTAAGCAACGCTTGCATCGCCGGGTTGTCGCCCACCATGCCAAACGTCGCCGCCGGGGTCATCGTGAGACCGCCTTCCGATTGCCGGGTATGCGCCAGCGCATCAGCCAGCGTCTGCTGCAGGCTATCAAAATCAAGCGGCTTCACCAGGTAATCCAGCGCGCCGGATTTTAGCGCCTCCACCGCCGTTCCCACGCTGGAGTAGGCGGTCATGATCAGCACCGGAATCGACGGGTTGCAAGCCTTGATCTCTTTTAGCGTGGCAATCCCATCCATCTCCGCCATGCGGATATCGCAAAGCACCAGGTCAAACACCTGCTGACGTACCTGCTCCAGCGCCTGCAGTCCGTTATAAGCCACCGACACCTCATAGCCCCAGCCCCGCAGTAACGCCTGTAAGATAGTGCAGTGGCTGATGTCGTCATCCACCACCAGAATCGTGACCTTTTCCGCCATCATCCTTGTTCATCCTTCTGTTGCCCATCGATCGGCAGAGTGAGGGTAAAGGTCGCCCCCTTGCCGGGTGAACTCTCAACCTGAATGGTCCCGCCATGCTGCTCAACGATATTCTGCACCACCGCCAGCCCCAGCCCGGTACCGTCAGCCTTGGTCGTGAAGTACGGGGTGAAGATGGCCTGTTTTTGCTCTTCCGTCATCCCTTTACCGCTGTCGGTTACGCTCAGCTTAATGCTTCCCTCTCCTGCCTCGTTTACCGCGACCGTAATCTCCCCATCACGGCCAATCGCCTGGATAGCGTTAAGGTAGAGATTTAGCAGTACCTGATTCAGGCGATCTGGGTCCGCCTGAATCCTCCGTAGCGCCGGCCTGGCGGTAAAATGCAGCTGAATATCCCGACCTGATGCATCCTGACTCACCAACTGAAGCGAATGGGCAATAACCTCGTTGAGATCCACGGGCTGCCATTTTAAATGCGCCGGACGTACCAGCTCCAGCAGTTCACTCACCACCCTATTCAGTCGATCGGCCTCTTTCGCCATTACCTGCGCCAGCGCGTAAGCCTCACCACCTGGTGGAGTACGTTCGGCAAAATATTTCGCCAGACCTTTAATCGAGGAGAGCGGATTACGGATTTCATGCGCCACGCCGGCGGCCAGATGGCCCAGCGCCACCAGTTTCTCCCGGCGATGCGTCGCTTCCAGCAGTTGTCGGCGCGAACGCTGATAGCGCCGGAACCAGAACTGAGCAAGCAATGTGGCAACCATGACTAACAGAGCGGCAAACAGCATAACCACCATATTGCGCTGCGCACGAGCCTGCTCGGCGTCCATTTCCCGGCTATCAAACGCGATAAAGATAACCTGCGGCGTATCGACAACGTCACGGCGCATCATCATGCGCATATGGTGACCGCGAGTCGCGTCCAGAGGGCGAAACTGGCGATAGATTTCCAGCGCCGGTTCCGGCGTCCCGGTACGTCGCCAGCGCTCTTTGTCGCTGACCTGAAGCGCACGCATCTCGTCCGGCTGATACAGCGTTTTCCCCACCTGTTGTGGATCACTATGCGCAATCACCTTCCCCTGCTCATCGGTGACGGCAAACCACAAAACGCCAGGCTGCCAGGCCATCTCCTCCAGCATGGACTGAAGCTGAGCGTGATGCATACGCATACCCATTCCGGCGCGCGTACCAGACTCCAGCGCGCTAACCAGCACGCGCCCCTGCTCGTGGAGCGCCTGCTGTGCGGCGGCGTTTTCGCGGCCATAGTCGCGGACGATCAGCGCAGAGAACAAACACACCAACAGCAAAATCACGCCAGTCAGCAGCCAGCTCAAATAAGACGCGACCGAGTCCTTTCGTAATCGTATGACGCTCATGGGGTTTCCTTCTTTTTGTCTTTGCATTCCTTCAGCAGAAATCATGCCAGCTTTCCCCGCCCGGAACCCGGCCTGCGAGCACAAATGCCCGGACAAAACGAGTAAAAATGACTCACCTGGGTAGTACGAGCGCGTCATTTTTACTCGCTTCTCGCGCCGCGTATCGCCCAGCGCCGCGATTTTCGCGGCTCGGGAAGCTGGCACAGAAGATGCAATAGCTAAGGTGACCACACTACAGGAGAATCCACCATGAAACGGAACAACAATTTAGCTTTTGCACTACTGACTTTTGCGGCGTTGACCTTCACTAGCGGCGCCGCGCTGGCTGGCCCGCATCATTGGGGGAATAACAGCGGCAACATCGGCGGTTACAGCCAGTTAACTGATGCCCAGCAGGCCACCGCACAGAAGCTGCACAATGACTTCTACAACCAGACCAGCGCGCTGCGCCAACAGCTCACCTCTAAACGCTATGAATACAATGCGCTGCTTACCGCCGATAAGCCAGACAGCGCGAAAATTGAGGGCGTAGCGCAGGAGATAGAGACGTTACAGCAGAAGCTGGATCAGCAGCGGGTGAAGTTTGATGTCGCCCTGGCACAGGCCGGCATTCCCCGCCACGGGGGTATGGGAATCGGCTGCCAGGGGGGGAACGGACACATGGGCGGCATGCACCGCTGGTAACGCTTAGAAGTTTTTTTCCGTCGGCTGCCAGGTGCAGTAGTCTTCATTCGCCACCAGCAGCAGCTGGGAGCCTTCCGGGGCTTCCAGCCAGGCGATACTGACTTCAGCAGAAGAACGGCTCTGACGGCTGGCGATATGCCCTAACGCGCGGGCGTCGAAATCCGGTTTCACCGTTTCGCCTTCGCAGGTCGTTACCGACTGATCGGCGTGCCAGCGCCCCTGTCGCAGCACAACTTTCCCCAAACGCAGCGCATCGCTGGTCTGGCGAATCTGTTCGGCGCGATAGCGATAAAGCGCGACCTGGTCGCTGGAGAGCTGCTGTTTTTGCCCATCCATCTCACGCTGCATAAAGCTCAGTTCGCCGTTGCGATCGAAACGGGCGCGGATGTGTTCGGTGGGTTTGCCGTAGATATTCAGTTCGATCAGTTGCAGTTGATCGTTCTGCCAGCGGTATTCGCTGGTTGAAGTGCTACCGCTATGCCACGGACTAAAGGTGGCCAGCAGGTGTGTCTCGCCGCCGCTATCTTTACGCCAGATGCGCACCGCGCCCTGCGTGTCAGCATAGCCGCTGGCGGTAAACGGAGGCAGTTCGCTGTTATGGCTACAGGCGGTAAGCAATAAGATACCCGCCAGCCCCGAAAAGCGACGCCAGATGAACGAAAGGGGCGAAACCGCCCCTTCTTTAAAACTGTTCACTGCCACGCAGTCTTACTTAACAGCGTCTTTCAGTGCTTTACCAGAAACAAATGCCGGCACGTTAGCAGCGGCGATTTTGATTTCTTTACCGGTCTGCGGGTTGCGGCCAGTACGCTCAGCGCGGTGGTTCACTTTGAAGGTACCGAAACCAACCAGCTGTACAGCATCGCCTTCTTTCAGAGACTCAGTAATAGCAGCCAGGGTGGATTCCAGCGCTGCTTTAGCCTGGGTTTTAGACAGTTCAGCCTTGTCCGCAATTACATCAATCAGTTGAGTCTTGTTCATAAGTTATCCTTACAATGTGTTTATCGCTTGCTAAGCATCGAGTGCGACGAAAATGCCAGAAAAGCACTCTCCTGCATACACGCACCGATAGCCACTTTTTTTCGCCCTCCAAATGTAGACCAGACGGGGGGCAGATGTGAAGCCTTCAGGCGTGACAATTCAGGCGGTAAATCACGTTTTATTGTCTCATTGCTGAAAAATTATACCAATATTGCTTTCTGCGGCCTCGCGGAGGTCTGCGCGTAGCCCTTTAATCAGTTCAATATCGCGTTCTTCACACTCGGCTAAAAGGCGGAAAATCTCCCACTGAATGTCCCATTCTTGCTCTACCGCGGGATTCAAACGCAGCTCTTCGTCGGTCATTTCACGACCAGCCTGGGTCATTTCTAACATCGCAACGGTGGTAATAGAACTCTTACTGACTTCGATCGCGTGTTCGAGGGTTTCGCCGCTCAAACGCGAATGTATTAATTCGCTCAATGCAACGCAGGCATCGATCGCCGGATAAACACCGTACATGTCGTAATCGTCCGCCGCCGGGATCGCCTCTTCCAACTTTTCCAACTGGCTGTCGAAGTTCACCTTCGCGTCTTTGACCGTCAGCGTTTCCCAGATGAGGTCAAGAATGCGTCGGTACAACTGTGGCTCGCCAAACTCCGCCTCTTTGCAGAACATGGCGTAGTTTGGATACATGCGTTCACACAGACAGGCCATAAAGGTGACGTGCTGCCAGCTTTCCAGCTTCTCCAGACGCAGATGAATCGGGTTTTGTAACATGATGAGTTCTCAAATACGGAAATTAGCGGCAGTTTACCTGATATGGGGCATTTTTGCTGCAAGCCGCGTAAAAGCCGGCCGCTCGGATGCCACCGCATCCGCCCAGCGCGTCGGTTCCGGCAGGCGATAACCCTTAGTGCAGCGCTGTACCCAACCCAAAGCGCTCTTCAGACTGACGCGATGGCCCGTAGAGATAAACAGTGGGTTACAGCGCGCTTTACTGCGCCAGACCCACGCCAGCTGTTCGTCTTTGTCCATCAGCGGCGCCAGCGCGCCCACCTCTGAAGAAGGCAGTTCGTACTTACCGCACAGGCGTTTTTTCGCCACACCGATTGTCGGCACGTCCACCAGCAGACCAAAATGGCTGGCTACGCCAAGACGGCGCGGGTGGGAAATACCGTGGCCATCGACAAACAGCAGATCCGGCTTGTGCGAAAGCTGCTGCCAGGCGGCCATCAGCGCCGGGGTTTCACGAAACGAGAGGAAACCCGGGATGTAGGGCATGGTGGTGGCGATGCGCGCCACCTGATACTCCACCAGCTCAAGCGTAGGGTATTTCAACAGCACCATCGCCGCGCGCGTTACTTCACCGCCCTGCTCAAAGCCAACGTCAGCCCCGCCGATCAGATCCGGCGGATCGCTAATAAAACGATCGTCACGAATCACCGATGACGCTAATTCCAGCTGCTGCGCGCGCAGCGAGGCGAGATCCATTAGCGGTGGTACTGCGCCGACAGACGGTGTACCGCCTCGACAAAGACGCCCGCATGTTCCGGCGGCACGTCCTGATGAATACCGTGGCCGAGGTTGAAGACATGGCCTTCGCCCTGACCAAAACCGGCCAGAATCGTCGCCACTTCTTCCTCAATGCGCGACGCCGGAGCGTACAGCATGGACGGGTCCATATTGCCTTGCAGAGCCACCTTATGGCCCACGCGACGACGTGCGTCGGCGATATCGGTGGTCCAGTCAAGCCCCAGCGCGTCGCAGCCGGTTTCCGCCATCGCTTCCAGCCACTGCCCACCGCCTTTGGTGAACAACGTTACCGGTACGCGACGACCGTCGTTCTCACGCAGCAGGCCATCGACGATTTTATGCATGTAGTACAGGGAGAACTGCTGGTAATCGCGGCCAGTGAGCACGCCGCCCCAGGTGTCGAAAATCATCACCGACTGCGCGCCCGCTTTAATCTGCGCGTTCAGATACAGCGTGACGCTCTGCGCCAGCTTATCAAGCAGCAGATGCAGCGCTTTAGGGTCGGCATACATCATCTTTTTAATCACGGTGAAGGCCTTGCTGCTGCCGCCTTCGACCATGTAGGTTGCCAGCGTCCACGGGCTGCCGGAGAAACCGATCAACGGCACTTCACCCTTCAGCTCGCGGCGGATGGTCCGCACCGCATTCATCACGTAGCCCAGTTCACCTTCTGGATCCGGAATCGGCAGTTTTTCAACGTCGGCTTTGGTCGTAATTAGCGAGGTAAAACGCGGGCCTTCTCCGGCTTCGAAGTACAGCCCCAGCCCCATCGCATCGGGAATAGTCAGGATATCCGAGAACAAGATCGCCGCATCGAGCGGATAGCGGCGCAGCGGCTGCAGCGTCACCTCACAGGCCAGCTCGGCGTTTTTGCACAGCGACATAAAATCGCCGGCCTGGGCGCGGGTCGCTTTGTACTCCGGTAAATAGCGGCCTGCCTGGCGCATCATCCATACCGGGGTGACGTCTACGGGCTGGCGCAGCAGCGCACGCAGGTAACGATCGTTCTTCAGTTCGCTCATTTTCACATTCCTTTAGCGTTGATGCGCCTATTGTAACATGTCAGTCGTAATCAGCCCGACACATTGCCACAGTATCTTCGATCAGGCGACGCGCGACGGTTCCCGGCGGCGGTAGAAGCGGTAGATCGTCATAGCGATACCAGTTAGCGTTAAGCAGCTCTTTCGGATCGATGACGATATCGCCGCTGTCGTACTCCGCCATAAACGCCGTCATCAGCGACTGCGGGAACGGCCACGGCTGCGAAGTAATATAGCGCAGGTTTTTCACCTTAATGCCGCTCTCTTCCATCACCTCACGCGCGACCGCTTGCTCTAAGGTTTCCCCCACTTCGACAAAACCGGCCAGCACGGTATGCACGCCGTTGCGGTGGCGAACATGCTGGGCCAGCAGGATGGAATCCTCACGGCGGATCGCGACGATAATGCAAGGGGCAATTTGCGGATAGTAACGTTCGCGACAGTGGCTGCACAGCATCGCCCACTCGGTTTTACTCGGATGCATGGTGTGGCCGCAGTAGCCGCAGAACTTATGCGAGCGATAAAACTCAGCCAGCTGTACGCCGCGTCCGGCGAGTTGAAACAGCCCCACATCCTGGTCGAGCACCTGGCGCACGGTGCCCATATCATGGCGGCGTTGCTGCTGTACCAACCAGACAGGAGAGCCTTCCCACTCGCCAATCTGGAGTGCGCGCTGGCCCACAAGATCGAAATTTACCGCTTCGCCAATTGGTATTTCCCCACCGGGCAACCATAATTTTTGTTCGTGGCTGACGATCCACCAGCCGCGATCCGATTTTTCAATAATACGATCCATATCTCTTGCGCTACCTTTGCTTCACAGGCATGTTATTAACATTATTATTACATAATGACGTGAGCAGATTTTAATCTTATCGATGCGGGGTCAACCTATGTTAAACCAGTTAGAAAGTCTAAAAGAGCGAATTCATGGACACCACAGACTGGTCGACCGTTGGCTGAATATTCGTAAGCACCTGCTCGTGGCTTACTACAATCTGGTTGGCCTTAAGCCTGGCAAAGAATCATTTATGCGTCTTAATGAAAAGGCGCTTGATGACTTTTGTCAGCGGCTGGTCGACTACCTTTCTGCCGGTCATTTCAGTATTTATGAACGTATTATCCATAAAATGGAAGGCAACAGTCCGCTTTTAAACGCCAGCAAAATCTGGCCGCTGCTGGACGCCAATACCCAACAAATTATGGACTACTACGACTCTGCGCTGGAGAACGCTATCGACCAGGATAACGTGTATGCGTTTCAGCAGGCGCTGTCCGATATTGGTGAAGCGCTGGAAGCCCGTTTTCTATTAGAGGATCAGCTCATCATGCTGACCTTCGAGGCCCTCGGCCAGGATGAAATAAAACGCCCGGCTTGAGATTTGCCGCATTAACGAGTAGTTTACAATCATTACCTCTAAGATAGAGGTTACTTCTTGTCGGAGTGCCTGGTGCGCAAGCACGGGCTGAGACCGTTAATTCGGGATCCGCGGAACCTGATCAGGTTAAGACCTGCGAAGGGAACAAGAGTAATTCAGCTTTATGCTGCTGCCTTTACGGGCGGCGCACATCCATTACTCCATCCGTCGTCTGACAAGCCACGTCCTTACTTTTTTGGAATGAGCTATGTCTGTCACTACTAAACCATCACGCCGCGAACAACGCGCCCAGGCGCAACACTTTATCAATACGCTGGAAGGGGCCGCCTTTCCTGAGTCAAAACGCATCTATATCACCGGTTCACGGCCGGATATCCGCATTCCGATGCGCGAGATCCAACTGAGCCCAACGCTGATTGGCGGCAGTAAAGACAACCCGCAGTTTGAAGAGAACGAAGCCGTGCCGGTGTACGACACCTCCGGCCCGTATGGCGATCCTGAGGTGGCGATTAACGTCCAGCAGGGGCTGGCGAAACTGCGCCAGCCGTGGATTGACGCACGTAACGATAGCGAAGAACTAGACGACCGTAGCTCGGCTTACACCAAAGAACGTCTGGCCGACGATGGCCTGGACGATCTGCGTTTTACCGGCCTGCTGACGCCGAAACGCGCCAAAGCGGGCAAGCGCGTCACCCAGTTACACTACGCCCGCCAGGGGATCGTCACTCCCGAAATGGAGTTCATCGCCATCCGTGAAAACATGGGCCGCGAGCGCATTCGCAGTGAAGTGCTGCGCCACCAGCATCCGGGGATGAGCTTTGGCGCGCGCCTGCCGGAAAACATTACGCCGGAATTCGTGCGTGATGAAGTCGCCGCGGGCCGCGCGATTATCCCTGCCAACATCAACCACCCGGAATCCGAGCCGATGATCATCGGTCGTAACTTCCTGGTGAAGGTTAACGCGAACATCGGCAACTCTGCCGTCACCTCCTCTATCGAAGAAGAGGTAGAAAAACTGGTGTGGTCAACGCGCTGGGGCGCAGACACGGTGATGGATCTCTCCACCGGCCGCTATATCCACGAAACCCGCGAATGGATCCTGCGTAACAGCCCGGTACCGATCGGCACCGTCCCGATCTACCAGGCGCTGGAGAAGGTCAACGGGATCGCCGAAGACCTTACCTGGGAAGCGTTCCGCGACACGCTGCTGGAGCAGGCTGAACAGGGCGTCGACTACTTCACCATTCACGCGGGCGTGCTGCTGCGCTACGTGCCAATGACCGCCAAACGCCTGACCGGGATTGTCTCGCGCGGCGGTTCTATCATGGCAAAGTGGTGTCTCTCCCATCACAAAGAGAACTTCCTGTTCGAACATTTCCGCGAGATTTGTGAAATCTGCGCCGCCTACGACGTTTCCCTGTCGCTGGGCGACGGCCTGCGTCCCGGCTCCATTCAGGACGCCAACGACGAAGCGCAGTTCTCCGAGCTGCATACGCTGGGCGAATTGACCAAAATCGCCTGGGAATACGACGTGCAGGTGATGATTGAAGGCCCGGGCCACGTGCCGATGCATATGATTCAGCGCAACATGACCGAAGAGCTGGAGAGCTGCCACGAAGCGCCGTTCTACACCTTAGGGCCGTTGACCACCGATATCGCGCCGGGCTATGACCACTTCACCTCCGGGATCGGTGCCGCGATGATCGGCTGGTTTGGCTGCGCGATGCTGTGTTATGTGACGCCGAAAGAGCACCTCGGCCTGCCGAACAAAGAAGATGTGAAGCAAGGGCTGATTACCTACAAGATTGCCGCCCACGCCGCTGACTTAGCGAAAGGCCATCCGGGCGCGCAGATCCGCGATAACGCCATGTCGAAAGCGCGCTTCGAATTCCGCTGGGAAGACCAGTTTAACCTCGCGCTCGACCCGTTCACCGCCCGTGCCTACCACGATGAAACCCTGCCACAGGAGTCCGGTAAGGTCGCTCACTTCTGTTCCATGTGCGGGCCGAAGTTCTGCTCGATGAAAATCAGCCAGGAGGTCCGCGACTACGCCGCCGCACAAACCATTGAAGTCGGCATGGCGGATATGTCGGAGAACTTCCGCGCCAAAGGCGGCGAAATTTATCTCAAACGGGAGGAAGCCTGATGTATCAGCCTGATTTCCCGACCGTGCCGTTCCGCCTCGGGCTTTACCCGGTGGTGGACAGCGTTGCATGGATTGAGCGTCTACTGGAGGCGGGCGTACGCACGATCCAGTTGCGTATCAAAGATAAGCGCGATGAAGAGGTGGAAGCCGACGTTATCGCTGCCATCGAGCTGGGGCGTCGTTATGACGCCCGCCTGTTCATCAATGATTACTGGCGTCTGGCAATTAAGCACCGCGCTTACGGCGTGCATCTGGGCCAGGAAGACCTTGAAACCACCGACCTGAAAGCGATTCAGGCGGCGGGCTTACGCCTGGGCGTATCGACCCACGATGATATGGAGATAGACGTGGCGCTGGCCGCTAAGCCTTCTTATATCGCACTCGGCCACGTCTTCCCGACGCAAACCAAGCAAATGCCTTCCGCCCCGCAGGGGCTGGCGCAGTTGGCCAGTCATATTGAACGACTGGCGGATTACCCGACCGTCGCGATCGGCGGCATCAGCCTTGAACGCGCCCCAGCGGTACTGGCGACTGGCGTCGGCAGTATTGCCGTGGTTAGCGCCATTACTCAGGCCGCCGACTGGCGCGCCGCTACCGCGCAACTGCTGGCAATCGTGGGAGTCGGCGATGAATGACCGTGACTTTATGCGCTACAGCCGGCAAATCCTGCTCGGCGATATCGCCATTGAAGGCCAGCAAAAGCTGCTCGCGAGTCATGTGCTGATCGTGGGTTTAGGCGGGTTAGGTTCACCTGCCGCGCTGTATCTGGCGGGAGCAGGCATCGGCAAACTGACGCTGGTAGACGATGACGACATTCATCTGAGCAATTTGCAGCGCCAGATTCTATTTACCACCGATGATATCGCGCGTTCAAAATCTCAGGTTGCCCAGCAGCGCCTGACACAGCTCAACCCGGATATCGAACTGATATCACTCCAGCAGCGACTAAAAGGCGAGGCACTGCGGCATGCGGTAGCACGCGCCGATGTGGTGCTCGACTGTACCGATAACATGGCAACGCGCCAGGAAATTAACGCCGCCTGCGTGGCGCTCAACACTCCGTTAATTTCCGCCAGCGCCGTCGGCTTTGGCGGCCAGCTAATGGTCCTCACGCCACCGTGGGAACAAGGCTGTTACCGCTGCCTGTGGCCGGACGATGTCGAGCCTGAACGCAACTGCCGTACCGCCGGTATCGTCGGACCGGTTGTTGGCGTGATGGGCACCTTGCAGGCGCTGGAGGCGATTAAATTACTCAGCGGTATTGAGACGCCCAGCGGAGAGCTACGCCTCTTTGACGGTAAAACCAGCCAGTGGCGCAGCCTGGCGCTGCGTCGCGCCAGCGGCTGTCCGGTATGCGGAGGGCAGCATGCAAATTCAATTCAATGATGAGCCGATGCAGTGCGCCGAAGGACAAACCGTCAGCAGCCTGCTCGCTACGCTTAATCAGCTTAAACCGGGCGCGGCGTTGGCGCTCAATCAGCAGATCCTGCCGCGCGAGCAGTGGCAGCAGCAAATCGTGCAGGAAGGCGACCAGATCCTGCTTTTTCAGGTTATTGCAGGGGGTTGATATGTTACGTATTGCCGACAAAACGTTTGATTCACATCTGTTCACCGGTACCGGGAAGTTTGCTTCGTCGCAGCTGATGGTCGAGGCGATTCGCGCTTCCGGCAGCCAGTTGGTGACGCTGGCGATGAAGCGCGTGGATTTACGTCAGCACAACGACGCTATCCTGGCGCCGCTCATTGAAGCGGGCGTTACGCTGCTGCCCAATACCTCCGGGGCGAAAACTGCCGAAGAGGCAATCTTCGCCGCCCAACTGGCGCGTGAAGCGCTGGGCACAAACTGGTTGAAATTAGAAATCCACCCGGATGCCCGCTGGCTATTGCCGGACCCGATCGAAACGTTGAAAGCCGCCGAGGCGCTGGTGAAACAGGGCTTCGTGGTACTGCCTTACTGTGGCGCAGATCCGGTGCTATGCAAACGGCTGGAAGAGGTTGGCTGTTCGGCGGTGATGCCGCTCGGCGCGCCTATCGGTTCGAATCAGGGGCTGGAAACCAAAGCGATGCTGGAGATTATTATCCAGCAGTCCACCGTGCCGGTGGTGGTCGACGCCGGGATCGGCGTGCCCAGCCATGCGGCGCAGGCGCTGGAAATGGGCGCTGATGCGGTGCTGGTCAACACGGCGATTGCCGTGGCGGACGATCCGGTGATGATGGCAACCGCTTTCCGTCTGGCTGTAGAAGCGGGAGTACTGGCGCGTCAGGCGGTGCCGGGTAATCGTAGCACCTACGCCAGCGCCACCAGCCCGCTCACCGGATTTCTGGAGGCCCTGTCATGAAAACCTTCAGCGACCGTTGGCGGCAACTGGAGTGGGACGATATTCGCCTGCGCATCAATGGTAAAACCGCCGCCGACGTGGAGCGCGCGCTGAACGCCGCGCATCTTAGTCGAGACGATTTGATGGCGTTGCTCTCCCCCGCCGCCGCCGATTATCTGGAACCGATGGCGCAGCGGGCACAAAGACTGACCCGACAACGCTTTGGCAACACCGTCAGTTTCTACGTGCCGCTTTATCTCTCAAACCTCTGTGCCAACGACTGCACCTACTGCGGCTTCTCCATGAGCAACCGCATCAAACGTAAGACGTTGGATGAGGCTGAAATTGCCCGCGAGTGCGCCGCCATCCGGGCGCTGCACTTTGAGCACCTTCTGCTGGTGACCGGCGAGCACCAGAGCAAAGTGGGCATGGACTATTTCCGCCGCCATCTCCCGGCCATTCGTCGCCAGTTTTCCTCGCTCCATATGGAAGTGCAGCCGCTGGCGACCGAGGAGTATGCCGAGCTCAAGACGCTGGGGCTGGATGGCGTGATGGTGTATCAGGAGACCTATCACGAAGGGATGTATGCCCGGCATCATCTCAAGGGAAAAAAGCAGGACTTCTTCTGGCGACTCGACACCCCGGACAGGCTCGGCCAGGCCGGGATTGATAAAATCGGCCTCGGCGCGCTGATTGGCTTGTCCGATAGCTGGCGGGTTGACTGTTTTATGGTCGCTGAGCATCTGCTGTGGCTCCAGCAACGTTACTGGAAAAGCCGCTACGCCATCTCCTTCCCCCGCCTGCGGCCCTGTGCAGGTGGAATTGAACCGGCATCGCTGATGGACGAGCGTCAGTTGGTACAGACCATCTGCGCCTTCCGCTTGTTTTCGCCAGATACGGAGTTGTCGCTATCTACCCGTGAATCTCCGTGGTTCCGCGATCGCGTGATTCCGTTGGCGATCAACAACGTTAGCGCATTCTCAAAAACGCAGCCCGGCGGCTACGCCGATAATCATCCTGAGCTTGAGCAGTTTTCTCCTCACGATGGCAGGACGCCTGACGAAGTGGCCGGCGCGCTCGCCGCTCGCGGACTTCAGCCGGTATGGAAAGATTGGGACAGCTGGCTGGGGCGTGGGATCCAGCGCTAAAAGTCGTCTACACTTATTCAGGACGAGGAAATTAACCTCGTCCTATTCCTAATTATTGAC